>CAMCFW010000089.1 GCA_945874195.1 Chryseobacterium gleum | reverse complement strand
CACTAGGCTACGAGACCATACTTAAAAGTTATGCTGAACTGAAAGAAGCCTCCTTCGAATGGAAGTTGAAAAGTTCTAACGTGAGCTTAGATGCAGTGGTTGTATCGGCTACACGTTGGAGTCAGGAGTCGCGCGATGTGCCTTCCAAGATCGTAAGTATTTCTGCCAAGGATGTGGCCCTGCAGAATCCGCAGACCGCAGCCGACCTGCTCACCGTTTCGGGCAAAGTGTTCATGCAGAAGAGTCAGCAGGGCGGAGGAAGCCCTATGATCCGCGGTTTTGCCACCAATCGGTTGCTCTATACCGTTGATGGCGTGAGGATGAACACTGCGATTTTCCGTGGGGGAAATATCCAGAACATCATTTCGCTCGATCCCTTTGCCATCGAGAACACCGAGGTTTTCTTTGGGGCAGGTTCCGTCATTTATGGCAGCGATGCCATAGGTGGCGTAATGAGCTTTCGAACGCTAACACCTCAGCTGTCGTTGGATGACAAGGTCAATTTGAACGGAAAGGCAGTAACGCGCTATTCGTCCGCTAATAACGAGTTCACTGGTCATTTCGATCTTGGAGTAGGCTGGAAGAAGTTTGCCATGGTGAGCAGTGCGAGCTACAGCCATTTCGGTGACCTGAAAATGGGAACCTACGGCCCCGAAGAGTACCTGCGTCCGTTCTATGTGCAGCGGCAGGACAGTGTAGATGTGGTAGTAACAAACGATGATCCACGCGTGCAGAAACCATCTGGTTACTCGCAAATGAACGTGATGCAGAAGTTCCGCTATGCTCCCAATGACAGATGGGACATTCAGTACGGTTTCCACTGGTCGGAAACATCGGCCTATTCGCGCTATGATCGCCACATCCGTTACCGAAATGGTCTTCCGCGCTATGGCGAATGGAGTTATGGCCCACAGAAATGGATGATGAACGCATTGAGCATCACCCACAAGGGGAACAACGCTCTCTACGACCAACTGAACATACGCTTGGCGCATCAGTTCTTTGAGGAAAGCAGGATCAGCCGCAACCTCAATGAAGATGCCCGCGAAACGCGTATCGAGGACGTGTACGCCTATTCTGGCAACCTCGATCTTGTAAAGTCCATCGGCAAGAAAAACAAACTCTACTACGGTTTTGAAGTGGTTTGGAATGATATCATTTCCGTAGGAATAGATGAGAACATCCGCAATGGGGTGAAATTCGAAGGAGCCTCGCGCTATCCGAAGTCCAATTGGTCAAGCTATGGAGTATATGTATCTGACCAGTATCGTGTGCACGACAAGGTGACTTTGCAGGCCGGCCTTCGGTATAATTATTTCATGCTGAATGCTGAATTCGACACCACATTCTTCCCATTTCCGTTCACCGAGGCTAAGCTGCGCAACGGTGCATTGACAGGTAGTTTCGGACTGGTCTATCGCCCTTCGAAAACATGGGTTCTGAGCGCCAATTTCGGAACCGCATTCCGTTCGCCCAATGTGGATGATGTGGGCAAGGTCTTCGATTCGGAACCAGGTACGGTCACAGTTCCAAATCCTGATCTTCAAGCAGAATATGCGTACAATGTGGACGTGAGCATTGCCAAGGTCATTGCCGATGTGGTGAAATTAGACCTAACAGGCTTTTACACCATTCTGACCAATGCCTTGGTAAGGCGAGATTACACTTTTAACACGCTTGATAGTATTGTTTACAATGGCGAAATGAGCCGGGTTCAGGCCATTCAGAACGCGGCCGTGGCCAATGTTTACGGTCTGCAGGCCGGAGTGGAGGTGAAGTTGCCCCTCGGGTTCGGTCTGTCCTCCGATTTCAATTGGCAGGTTGGCCGCGAGGAGTTGGATAATGGCGAAATCAGTCCATCGCGCCATGCAGCGCCTTGGTTTGGAGTTTCGCGCCTCAGCTATCGGTATAAGACACTCACCTTGCAACTTAATGCCCAATATAGCGGAGCTGTAAAGTTCGAGAACTTAGCAGAAGAGGAGCAGAATAAGCAAGAGATCTATGCGGTTGATGACAACGGCAATTCGTGGTCGCCTAGTTGGTACACCATCAACTTCAAGGCATCTTATCAGTTCCTGAATCACTTTACGGTTAGCGCAGGTGTCGAGAACCTAACGGATCAGCGCTATCGTCCTTATAGCTCGGGAATAGTGGCCGCTGGAAGGAATTTTGTGTTATCGTTGAAGGCTAGTTTCTGAAATAAAAAGGCCGTCCTGAGTTAATCGGGACGGCCTTTATTCAAGTCACATGTCGAGCTTCAATTCAAAACCAGCGATTTTGTGTCGTATTTATTTTTGACCGCTTGTTCGAAGGCGTTCAGAAAACGCTTCTCTTCTGGACCCAGTGCTTTGTACACTTCCAATTCCTGTACGATGACCGTATTGTTGGCAGCCATGTAAAACCGGTGTTTTGTCCCGGTTTCCGAGCGATAGGACATTTTTCGGAAGTATACTTCCCGCTTTAGGTCTGCCTGTACTGAAACCTCCGTTTCATCTTCGATCAACTCTTGGGTGTAACGTTCGCTCATTTTTAGGTGTTCTCGGTTTACCAAGGTGTTGAAATAGGTATAACTCATTTCGGGGTCGAGCGCAATAACGCGTGTGGCATAGCTCGATCCATCCTTCGAAAGATGGTAAGAAGCCTCATTTCGGTTCACCTTCATTTCTGGCATTTCGGGCCATTCCATTCGGATAGCAGAATTCTCTAACTTGACCACACTTCGGCCATTGTCAATTCCGATTGCATTTGCCCGTTGCTTCGATCCCACAGGGGCCTCATAGACAAACTCGCCTTGGGGCATGTCGTTCACAGAATAGGAACGAGCGAAGAAATAACCCGGCACCGAGAGTCCATCTCTATCGGAATAGAGAAAGATGGTGATCACATCCTTGGTTGCTATGGCATCGATATGAAACTGGGCGTAACCAAGTTTCGAATCGGCCGATATCGTCAAGTAGCCGTTCTCGGTGTGCATTGGCCCCCATTGTAGGTAAGAAACTGGCAATCGATACACCTTTTGAAGTTCTTTGAGAAACTCATCCGTGGTGCAACTTATGTCGAAAGGGTCGGCATTCTCCATTTTGGCCACAACATATAGTTCGTCCTTATGTGCAGCAGCGGCCATCCAGCCATAGGCCAAAGTGGTTGAAACGGGTTTCTCCGGAAATTCGCAGCGCAGTCCGGTCTCTGGCATTTCGAGCTTATACGACCAACCCCAGTCGTATTTCAGGTGCTTTGTGATCTGTGCTTCAGTAGAAACGACAAGAGACAGTAAGGCAATTAGGGTAGTCAGTTTTGTTTTCATGATGTTTAGGCTTTGGTGAATGCCCCCGAAAAAGGCAATTCTTCACAGCGCACATGGTCGCTGTTCGTTCTAAGATGAATATGTGTGGTCCTATACATGATCGGACGCCCTTTAACTGCCTGAGTGCTAGGAAGGTTACAAACCGTGTGTAATGTGCCCCCTGACCATCGACTCTATTTGAAGGAATCAGCCTCAGAACCATCATCTTCCTTACCTTCCGCCTCCCAAATTTTAGGCATGACAGTAGAATCAGTTTTAGGTAGCATCGATCATATTTCGGTGCACCGCGTGGGCAACAAGGGCAACGAGGAAGGCATGATCATTGCCAACGCGCCACTTCATATCGATTGGCAACTTACCGATGCACTGACCGAGTATTTCAAGGCCCCGCTCAAGACCGAAGAATATTACAATCTCTTCCACGAAAGTCAACTGGAGCTGAACGAGGTGTTCACCTTTGTGGATGCTATTTTTCAGAATCCCGAAAGCCTGCACGAGCAGAGTATAAAACTGGCCAAGCACTTGTTCGAGTGCAGCCTGCATCCCAACATCAAAGGAGGCGAATTCTACACGGTATTTTTTCGCCATTGCCTGAAGGACGGCCAATTGATAGATGCGGTCGGGCTCTTCAAATCAGAGAACAAGGACACCTTTCTGAAAGTTAATCCCGACAACGAAGGCTTTGTGGTTTTAACGGATCAAGGCGTGAACATCAACAAGTTGGACAAGGGTGCCATTATTTTCAACACTGAGCGGGAAAAAGGCTATGTGGTGGCCATTGTGGACAAGACCAACAAGGCCAACGAGGCGCAATATTGGGTGGATGATTTTTTGGGTCTGAAACCACGCGAAGATGCCTACTATCAGACCCGCGAAACCTTGGCAATGACCAAGCATTTCATTACCAAAGAACTGCCCGAACGCTTTGAGGTGACCAAGGCCGATCAGGCCGACTTTTTGAACCGTTCCATTGCCTTTTTCAAGGAGCAGGAAAGCTTCGATATGAGTCATTTTGAAGCAGAAGTGATCATTCATCCCGATGTGATCAACGAGTTCAAACAGTACAAGACCGACTATTTGGAAGAGCGCGAAATGTACGTTGCCGATTCCTTCGATATTTCGGCCTCAGCCGTTAAAAAGCAGCAGGGTGTGTTCAAGAGCGTCCTAAAGCTGGACAAGAACTTTTCGGTCTATATCCATGGAGACAAGACCCTCATCCAAAAAGGCAAGGACGATGATGGACGCAAATACTATAAGCTCTATTATCAGGAGGAGCGATGAGATCCGTGGTTCAGCAGCCATTCCTTTGGCGATGATTCCATTGATATTGGTGCCAAGCACTTTTCCAATGAGTTAATGTGAGATAAGAACTACATCATCGCGGTCGAAAAACTGATAGGAGGCTTGTTCATATTGGCGCCACATTCCCGTTCATCAGATAGACCAGTTCGTCATTGTCCAGTAGTAGTTGAACCACTTTCAGCGTCTCTTTTTCGGGAAGCTGAAGGCTAAGGACCAGTTCAGAAAGTGATGTTTCAGTTAGCACACCTTTGCGTACCATTTCAATATCGGCCTGACTAACCGTGAGTTTGGAAAGGGAACGGCACACATCGCATTTACCACAATGACGGCTGTCTTCTTCTCCGAAGTATTTAAGCAACATCTGGCTGCGACAGACCTTGTCTGCTTTCACAAAATGAATGGCGGCAGCAATGCGGTCGCGAATAAGGGAAATGCGCTGCTCATAGACCTCTTTGGTTATGAGAAGATCCTGTTTACGCATTCTTCCGCCTACGAACGACACTTTCGGGAGGCCGGTGGCGGGGCGGTAATCAATGGCCTGAAGAGAATTCAATTTTTTCAGGATCACTACGGTCTGCTCTAGCGTAAAGCCGGCCCGTTTGGCGATCACTTCTTCGTTGATCGGAACCAGTTCTTCAAACAATCGGGGATAGGACCGAAGCAGCACTTTTGTCACTCGGCCCGCCTTCGGGTTTCTGACCTCGAGTTCGTAAATGGCGTTGTGATCCACGGTGAATTGCAACATCGACCGAGGGTCGGTGCTGGCGGCAAAGATCAGATGGTCGGCCTTTTCTAAAAACGAAACGGCTTCCAATATTTCTTTAGGCTTCCAATTATAACGGGCAGCCAGAGCCTCAAGATCGAAATCGAACCACTCGTCAGCACCGCTTCCTTCGGCCAATTGCAATTGGCTTCCGAGCGAAAAATAGACCTCTTTCAGGCGTTCGCGCGATGGAAATTCATGATCCAGTCGCTTCTGAAGTTCGGCAATGTCGTGCTTGTTGATCAGTGCCACGGCAAAGCTTTCCAGTTCATCCCGTCCTGCCCTTCCTGCCTCCTGAAAATACGCCTCCAGATTATCAGGGAATCCGAAGTGTATGACCGTTCGAACATCCGGCTTGTCAATGCCCATTCCGAAAGCATTGGTGGCCACCATCACCCTTGTGCGGTTGCTTACCCAATCCTGTTGAACCTTTTGTCGCTCTGCAAAACTTAGCCCGGCATGATAGTATGATGCACTCACTTTCTGCGACCCTAAGAACTGGGCAAGTTCCTTGGTTCGCCTGCGGTTTCGCACATAGATGATTGCACAGCCAGGTGTCCGTTCCAGAATTCGAAGTGCCCGTCCCTTCTGGTCGTCTTCGTTCAGCACCATGTATGAAAGATTGCTCCGCACGAAAGAACTGCGGATGACGTGCCTTCGCTTGAATTCAAGTTTCTGCTGAATGTCCTCAACCACCTTGGGTGTGGCCGTTGCGGTAAGCGCCAACACCGGCACCTTGGGCAGCAACTGACGGATCTCGGCTATTTGCAGATAAGGTGGACGGAAATCGTAGCCCCATTGCGAGATGCAGTGTGCTTCATCTACAGCCAACAGGTTCACTTTCATTTTTTGAATGCGAACCCGGACCATCTCATTTCGCAGACGCTCAGGACTGAGGTAGAGGAATTTAACATCCCCATAAATGCAGGTGTCGAGTGCCGCATCTATCTGGTTGAAGTGCATGCCCGAGTGCAGTGCCAAGGCCTTGATGCCTTTGCGGTTCAGATTCTCAACCTGATCTTTCATCAACGCTATGAGAGGCGAAACCACGATGCAAATGCCATCCAAGGCCAATGCAGGAACTTGAAAACATACCGATTTTCCGCCTCCGGTAGGTAGAAGTGCCAAGGTGTCCTTGCCGGTCAGAACAGAATCAATGATCTCGCGCTGGTTGGCGCGGAACGCATCGAAACCCCAATATTGTTTGAGAATGGATTCTGGCGAGGGAGTCATCTACGCCAAAGTTAGAAGCTTATTTGCCAGTGTCGGACGTTGACCAGGCGTGGGCAGGAACCGAGAAAAGTGACTTGGTAACCTTCCACGTGTTTCGGAAAAGATCAGATTGGCGATAAGCGTTCAGGGCTTCCTCGCTTTCCCATTTACTGATCGTGAAAAAAACATAAGGTCGATATAGGTCCTGTACCAGATCGACCCCGTAGCAGCCTTTCATGGCGCGTATCTTCTCTCCGTTCTTCTCAAAGGTTTTTAAGAATTCGTCTACCAAATGCTCTTGGAAAGTAAGTTGAACGATGCGTGTTATCATTGGAATGCGATGCTAATGACGTCCTCGTGCTTCACGCCCAATAATTGGGCAGCATTCGAACGGTTTATTGCTATTTCTAAAAGTCCAGAAGCCCCGAAAATGGCCATTTTTTCACCTGTTGGCACATCTGAATACGAGTTGAAGATACGATTTATCACGTGTTGTTCTCTTCTGAACCGGATTTCGAAAGGACGACCCTGCCCAACAGTTTGAAAGAGGGTCTTGTCTATGTTGGTGATGATGTTTCCATACACATCCACGTGAATGGCCAAACCTCGAATGGTGCGGTCAACAACGGCAGGAGCGAACGACTGTTGATGATTTGCAATTTCGCTCGGACGGCCCAATATTTCCATGATGCCTCCCTGAGCCAAATGGCAGGCGGCCACAGCAAAAATGTCGCGCGAAGGGAAAAGCAAGGAAGTGGCCGTTTGCGACACGTGGCTCAGGTCGACCACTTTGGTCGGTTCTCTATCGAAAATAAGTGGGAACATACCGTTGTCGGCTCCCACAAAATATTGCCCTCTGAATTCCACCGCCAAATGATGGACCAATTGGCTCAGAGCAGGGCTCACGCCTATGAGATGAACAGTGCCTTTCGGAAAATCGGGATAAGAATTACGAACGATCATGGCCGCTTCGGGCACATAGAACGACTTGACGTGGTGTGAAAGATCAACAATGGTAACGCTAGGAAAGAGCTT
>CAMCFW010000088.1 GCA_945874195.1 Chryseobacterium gleum | reverse complement strand
GCAGAACAAGTGGCTGGCGGACTGGCCGCCATCAATCAACTGAAACTGGCTGCCAACTTCGGCCTATTCAGTCCTATTCAACTATTAATGTCCTCGAAAGCGATGATCGGTGTGAACATGCTTCACATTGCAGACAACCGGCCAGAAGTATTGGCCCGCACCATGAAAGCGGTTGTGGGACTTTGGAAAAATGGCGAGATCAAACCCGTTGTAGGTGCCGAATTCGCAGCCGACCAATTGGCCGAAGCACACGAGTTTGTGGAGGGCCGGAAGTCGATGGGCAAAGTGGCGGTGAGGTGGTGAGCTGCTCAGAACTGATCTGACGAATTAGCGATTGTTTAAAGGTGTGGTAACACCCCGTGGAATAGGGTGTGGTTAGCTTTGCGGCCTCAATTCTCAATTTCGCCATGAAATCAAATCTCAAGCATTTTATCCTGATCGGATTAATATTAACACCCAGTTTATTATGGGCACAGTACACCGTCAATTTTGATGGTTCTGGAGAAACAAAAACCGCGTACACCTCTGCCAGTGTGACCTTGAACGGCATAGCATGGACCCTTAACGAATCTCTTATAGGCACCACGGCTGGGAGCGATTGGTTCAATGGAACACGCTCAATGCGAATGCGTGGACGAAACGGTTCATTATCGACCATGACCGCCAACAAGTCGAATGGGATAGGAACCGTGAGTTTCGGATATAAGGCATACGGAAGTACGGCAGATGCCTCGCAACAACCTTGGGCTGTTGAATACAGCACAGACAATGGCAGCACCTGGACACAGATAGGAAGCAACTTCACCGCCACCGGAGCAGTGCAGAATTTCAGTCAGGCCGTCAATGTCACTGGTAACATTCGCCTTAGATTCAGACTTACCACTACACCCGGTACAACCGGTGACAGGCGAGTGAATGTGGATGACATTCAGATAACCGACTATACCGGTGCAACACCAACGATCGCAGTTCTGCCCATTTCGCTCTCCAGCTTCATAACCACAAGCGGAACAGCATCCTCTTCGCAATCGTATGCACTTTCGGGTAGCAACCTGACGCCATCTGCTAACGATATCACGGTCACTGCCCCAACAGACTACGAGGTTTCGTTGAACAACTCAAGCTTTTCGAACAGTTTGACAGTTGGTTACACTGGTGGAACTTTGGCAAGCACCACCATATACGTAAGGATAAAAGCATCGGCCTCAGCCGGATCACCTTCTGGTAATGTGAGCAATGCAGGTGGTGGCGCCACTACCCAGAACGTGGCCGTTAGCGGCACCGTATGCCCGACCGTAGGTGGTAATTTCAGCGTTGGTGACATAACAATACTGGGAATAACCTCAGATGCACCGGACCAGTTTTCCTTTGTCAACTGGGTTTCAATACCTGTCAATGCTGCTCTCAACTTCACCGACAACGCTTGGACTGGCACCGCCCTCGCATCCAACGAACAGACCATGGTGTGGCAGAACAACACCGGGAGTGCCATTGCACCGGGGACGGTGATTACGATCACCGATCTGGGAACACCGGGCACCGCGGATCAGGGAACCGTCATATCTGGGAGCCTAAACGGCATCTCCAATAGTGATGACAACATCTTCGCTTACGAAGGAACTGCTGCCTGCCCTTCTTTCGTTTTCGGCATTTCGCATGCTGCATGGATCACGTCAGGAACAGCCAACAATAACAATTCTTACCTGCCATCAACCTTGAATGTGACCAATGGAAGTCTGACCATGAATTCCACCCTCGATAACTGGGAATATTCTGCTCCACGTAACAATCAGGCCACCATTGCAGCCTACAAGGCAATTGTGAACAATACCGCGAATTGGACAGGCAATGACACAGGATTCTCGCTCTCTTCCACCGATTTCACGGTAGCGTCATCAACCCCTTCGGTTGAGCTATCGGCCAGCGCAGCGTCCGGTTCAGAGGCTACCACCAGCGTGATAACCATAACGGCAACAGCTTCGGCCGCTGTAACAGGAAACCAGACCGTTACACTGACCATCGGGGGAACCGGAATCACATCAGGCGACTACACGGTCACAAATTCAGGAGTGATCACCATTCTGAATGGTCAGACGGTGGGCTCGCTAACGTTCACCGTGGTGGATGATGTGCTGGTGGAGGGGTCTGAGACCGCCTCTATAAGCTATTCTGTAGGGGGGCTTTCGAGCGGACTAGGAATAGGTACTACCACTTCGGTCACAATAGGAATAACCGATAATGACGGAACGACCCTATACAGCCAAGCAAGTGGCGGAACGAATAGCGCCATTTGGGACATCATTCCGAACGGTACAGGACAGCTTGCAACCGCATTCGGAGGTTTCACTGAGTTCATGGACGTGGTGATCCAAACAGGCCATGTAGTAGATATCACCGTTTCTGGACCCGATATGAAATCGCTCACCGTTCAAAGTGGAGGGAAGATCTATGCCAACAACGGTGCAAGCCCAGAGTACATCGATATTTTCGGAAACGTTACAAACAGCGGCACCATCGGAAATGGTGGAACACTTGACCTGATCAGCTTCAATCTTAAGGGCACAAACCCCATCATATTCTCTGGAAATGGAAGTTACGATCTAGGAAGGCTTAAAAAAGAAGCGGGATCTTCAGGAACTGTGAACATCAATTCCAACGTCAACTTGCGCTTTGCAGGAGCGGTCCTTTACAACAACAATAACAACTCGACCATCGATGTTACCATTGCCGCTGGAAAGACTGTGAGCGTCCTCGACCCTATCGGGGATGTGGCCATTGATGGAATTGACGGAGCTTCGGCCAACGAAAGAGGCGGTTCGATAACTGTGAACGGCACGCTGTCCATCGCAGGTAAGCTTCTAGCTTTATCCAATAATTCAGGCAGCTATCCATGTAGCATTTCAATCGGAGCGGCAGGTAAGATCGTAACCAAGGACGCCACCGTCAATGTTACAGGGGGCTTCACTGGTTTCGCCATCAGCACTGGCGGTCGATTTGAAATAAACGGTGTACTATCGGTAACCGGGGGTACGCTTAACTCAAACGGTGGAGTTGTCATCAACAGTGGTGCAACCTTGCTGCATGGTGCTGGAACTCCAAGTGGCGGAGGTTCGGTCAGCGGAAACGTGACCGTAAAACGCCAAGGAGCCACCAATGGGGCCATTTATAATTATTGGAGCACTCCTGTTTCGGGCGGCTTGATACCAGGCTACCAGACCTTCAGCTATGACTCAGACATGGGCACACAGGACTATGGAGATGATCAATTGCCTGATCCAGGTTGGGTGGGTTTTTCTGGAGCAATGGCCAACGGAAAGGGTTATGCGGCCAGAGGCGGAGATCTTGCATCATTCATCGGAACTGCCAACAATGGAACCATTCCTTTTACGCTTGACTATCATCCGTTTTCGCCTGGAAACACGGCTGCGGGCACACCATTCAATTTGGTCGGAAACCCTTATCCTGGAGCGCTGAATGCCGGTATTTTTATTAGTGCGAACAGCAACATCAACGGTTCGCTTTATTTCTGGAATGACGATCTTACTGGCGGAAGCGGCTACAGCTACACGGATTACGCCATTTGGAACGGTACAGGCTCTACAGGAACAGGCGCGGGAACAACCCCGCCCAACGGATCCATCGCCTCAGGACAGGGATTTCTGGTCAGGGCAACGGCACCAGGCAGCGTGAATTTCACCAATGCAATGCGCGTATCGGGTCCAAATAATGTGTTTCTGAAGCCAAACGCGGAAAACAGCCGACTGTGGCTGGCGCTCGAAGGCAACGACCTTTACAATGAAATCCTGATCGGCATGATGGAAGATGCCACAGATGAGGAGGACCGACTTTATGATGCCATAAAACTGAGAGGAAATTCTTCTGTCGCGCTTGCCGCCATCAGCGAAGGATCGGAATATGCCATCATGGCGTTCCCGCCAAGTACGAACGAGCGTATCGTTCCGTTGTTGGCGCATGTGGTTTCGGCCGGTACCTACGCATTCAACCCCCATACCATCGAGGGTTTTGATGGTTATGACATTTATCTTGAAGACAGAAGACACTCGACCTTGACACCGATTCAGTCAGGTTCTCCTATCAATGTGTCCATGTCTGCTGGCGAGAACCACGATCGGTTCTACCTGCACTTCGCTCCTACCAATGTGACATCCATCAGCGAAAATGAATCTGATGTTCAGATAAAAGCGTTGATCGGATCAGATGTGGTGAGCCTGATATCCACTGCAGGGCATCCAATGGTCGGATCACTTGAAGTGATAAGTGCAAATGGCCAACTATTGATGTCCCGAAGCAATTTGACGCTAAGCAATTCTCCATTCACCATCAGTACATCTCAAATGTCAGCTGGTGTTCACATCATCCGATTTGTTTCTGACGACCAGAATTTAGTTACCCGTTTCATAAAGAACTGAGCGATGAAAACTACCGTCATCATATTTATTTTAACGACATCACTCATCTGCTCGGCCTTGTTGGTTTTGGCACAGGCTCCTCCTCCATCGTCAAATCCTCCGATGGCCCCGTTGGATGCGATCTCAGCCTTACTTCTTGCCGGAGGTGCTACTTACGGCTACTTTAAACTTAAGAACGGTCGTTCGCGCTGATTCCGATCGAACATCCGTTCCACCTGAATTCTGTGAATGTAGAGCAAAGGGAACAGAACTACCTTCGACTCACTCAACCACCCGCAACTCCACCCAGTTCGGTCGAACGAACGATGAAGGCGTGGTCGAACTTTGCAAACGTTGCTAGATCAAGCCGGTTGTTGTTGGCCCCAACCCAACGGTTGGTGAAAGGCCGAAAATCGATGGACAAGGTGGCGGTGAGGTGGTGAAGCTTTTGAAACCTTAATTTCGTGGTTATGGAATGGCAAGTGTACCTCGACAAATTCATTGAATCAGGAAGCCAAAACCTGATCAGATATGCGCTGTTTGCGGGTATTCCGTACGTGCTTTTCTATGTCCTTTTTCAGTCGAAGACCTTTCGGATGAAGATCCAACAGAAAGTGCCAAAGGCCAAGGACATTAAGCGGGAAGTGATTTACTCACTGAGTTCCATTGTGGTGTTTTCCATCATCAGCATGATCACCCTGCACATGATCAAAACCGGACACACTTCCATTTATTTGGACATTAGCAAATACGGCCAAGTGTATTTCTGGTTGAGCATACCGATGCTGATCATTCTGCATGATGCCTATTTCTATTGGACGCACCGCGCCATGCACTGGAAACCGATATTCCAATACGTTCATCTGGTGCATCACAAAAGCACCGACCCCACACCGTGGGCGGCTTTTTCCTTCCACCCGTTGGAGGCCATCGTGCAAGGGGCTTATTTTCCGCTCGTGGCGCTGCTCATTCCCGCACATCCGATCGCCATCCTAACCTGGGTACTTTACCAATTCCTATTGAATGTTCTGGGTCATTTGGGTTATGAGATCCTGCCGAAAGGATTTACCAAAAGCAAGCTCACTTTTTGGCACAACACAGGCACGCACCATAACATGCACCACAAGTATTTCAGCTGCAACTTCGGTCTCTACTTCAACATTTGGGATCGCCTGATGGGCACCAACCACGCTAAATATGACGAGACCTTTGAGGAGGTCTGTGATCGAAGAGCCCAAGCACAAACAGGAATTCAATCCACTATTTGAGTTCAGATTAGGTTGTTTTCTTGATTAAGAACATTTATTTGTTGCAACAATAATTGTTTTTCTATATTTGCTGCGTGAAAATTGAACAAGCCATACAACAAGCATCATTCGATAACAGCTTACACAAGGCTGTCATCAACTTGGTGTATACGAGCAACTGGATGCGCGACAAACAGAATCAGTTGTTCAAACCATACGGCATTCTTCCACAGCACTTCAATGTCATGAAGATCTTAAAAGGAAAGCATCCTGAATTGGTCTCGCCAAGCTACGTCAAAGAGGTGATGCTTGATAAAGCTCCGGATCTGACCCGTTTAGTCGATAAATTGGTTCAGAAAGGTTGGGCCTCGCGCAAGCAATGCGAGCAGAACCGAAGAATGGTAGAGATTGGCCTTACTGATAAAGGAGTAAAAGTTTTAGAAGTACTTAACGAACAGGTAAAAGCGAATGCAGCCAGCCTCCAAAACAGATTAACAGAAACAGAGGCCGAACAAATAAGTGACCTTTTAGACAAATTGAGAGACTGACCTTTTTTTGTCTATTTATTTGTTACCACAATTTTAGTTTAAACAATAATCAATTTATAAAAACAGAAATCATGACAACAACATCAAAACCAAGATTCTTAGCAGTTCTAAAAGCAGGAGCCATTGCTGGCGGCATTGCAGCAGCAATCAACGCTGTGCTGTTCTTCATCTCGCGTGCAGCTGGCATCATCACTGACGACATTTTCGTTCAGCCAGATACCCCGTTGACGGTCGTTCCCGTCCTCGCTGCGTCCATTATGCCGCTGATGCTAGGCAGCGGAGTGTTCTTCCTTATTGCCAAATACACAGAGAATGGATATCGGAACTTCAGCATTCTTGCTGGTGTATTGCTTGTACTCTCATTTGGAGGGCCATTCTCAATTCCGGAAGTAACAGTTCCTTACGCAATCGTTCTCAACGTGATGCACATCGTAGCCGTAGCCGCTCTATTAAATCGCTTTAAGGCTATTTCGTAACCACCGGCAACTCCACCCTGCTAGGGTGCATGAACGAACGATGGATGGTGTACTGCGGTTCATCGTTTGTCATGTTGCGGAATTGTTCGGCATCGGCACCGGCAATGGCGATCCGGACACGATGGCCTTTCTTGAACAGATAGGAAATGGGCAGCATGCTGAATTTCAACTCGGCCACTTCGCCCGGAACAAGCGGTTGTCCATCCTCGCGTAGGAACGAATGATATGGGCCGACCATCTTTATCTCCGCCTTTTCGTTGTTCACCTTGCGATGAAGCGCACGCAATTCGCCTTCGGTCACATAATGGACCGTTCCATCGGGAAGCACATCTTCAAGATAGACGAAAACCTGCGCATCGGTGGTGGATGAACTGATGAAGATGTCGACCAACGCGTGGCCGGTCACTTCCATGTCGGCTTCCAACGGTTCCGAATCGTAGACCAGCAACAATGAATCGGCCTTGGCCCTGCCGGGATAGGTGTGAGGCGTTTTCAACTGTCCGGAAACCGAGCGGAACTTCACAAACATGCCCATGGTGGTGGTGGAATCGACCTGATAGACATCTGAACCACCTTCGGTTTCGCGCCATTGCTTAACGGTCGGAGCTTCGGCATTCAATTCCTCCAACGCTTTGGCGTACTGCGATTCCACCTCGCGGTAAACAGCCAACAGTTTTTCCTCTTTTGGCGACACGCGACCTTCTCCCTCCAACTTTTGCAGGACCGAATTGATGCCCGTACTTTTCAGGTGGTTAAGCGAATCGCCCCACATTTTCAGCTCGTCCTTCTTCAATTCATGCGATGAGAAATTGTTCCTCCATGTCAGTTTGTTCGAAGCATCAAAATAGACAGACCTGTACTCCGTTCCCTTCGGTGGCCACACATCGGAAGACTTCCATTTCTCCTCCACCATCGTGAAATAGTGTACCGACTTGTCCTTGCACAGGCCTGTGTCCCAACCTTTCAGGTGATGATCGAAGAACTTGAGCACTTCGCCCATGTGGTCGAAGCCTGAATGACCGGGATTGGTCAAACCGCATTTGAAGGTGCCGCCATGGTCCCACGGGCCGAGAATGAGCTTGTTCAAGGGATTGGTGAGCGTCAGATGCCGTTTCACTGCCGCATTGTTGTACGAACCATCGAACCAACCGCTCCAA
>CAMCFW010000087.1 GCA_945874195.1 Chryseobacterium gleum | reverse complement strand
GCACATTTCCATCAGCATCCTTTACGGATAGAATTGACTTTGCAAATCGACCTTCATTCCAAGCCTTGTCCGCTTTGGCATGTGATCGCGAGGCAAATTCATCCAATTGCGTTCTGTTGTAACCAAACTTGGAAGCGATCAGATCGGCTGAAATTCCCTGCGGTACGAGCCCGTGTTTCATGATGAAATCGCGGTCGTCATACATCGGTCCGCCATCGGAAGCGATCGGCACACGGCTCATGCTTTCCAAACCGCCCGCCACCAGCAGATCGGCATTTCCGCTGCCTACATAAGCAGCCGCCATGTTGATGGCCTCCAGACCGGACGCACAGAAACGGTTGATCTGAACGCCAGCGGTGGTTTCGGCATAACCAGCTTCAATAGCAGCGGCCTTGGCAATGTTCGCGCCTTGATCCTTCACGGGACTCACACAACCGATGATGGCGTCTTCCACCATATCGGTGTTGATGTTATTTCTATCTCGGATGGCCCGAAATGTCAAAGCCAAAAGATCAACTGGTTTCACGGAGGCCAAAGCCCCATCCGGTTTTCCTTTCCCCCTCGGAGTCCGTACTGCATCAAATATGTATGCGCTCATTTTCTTGGATTTTGGGCAAGTATAAAGAATGGAACGCGGATAAAACGGATCGGACGGATTATGGCACATCAATTATTCTATTCTGAAAGATCCGTGAAAATCTGTGGCTAAAACATGCCTTTTAAATACTTCAAGAGTTACATTTGTGTTAAATTCCATCCATGCAGATAGACGCCACCTTCACCAACGCCATTCATATTTGTGTTTATCTCGACAGGACGGACAAGAATCTGGTCAACAGTACCGAACTGGGTGAAAGCATCGGCACAAACGCTGTGGTTGTGCGAAGAATCGTTGGTCGTTTGAAAGAATTCGGCATCATTAAGGTGAAGCAGGGAATCGGGGGCGGTTACTACTTGGGCCGACCCGCCACAAGCATTACACTGTGGGACATCTACCTGGCCATGAAGAAGGACAACCCCTTCCGCTGCAAGGTTGGGAATGCCGAGGACACCGTTTCTTTAGGTCTGCCAGAGGCGCTGGAAGACACGTTTGCGAAGGCGGAATATGCTCTGAAGCAACCGCTTTCGGGAGTTTCTGTGAAAGTGGTTTCGGGAAAAGTGGGTTAATACAACAACTTATCGTACGGATACCGCGTGATGTGAACTGCCTTAGCGCGTTCGTAAAGTAGATTACGGAGTTCTTCAATATTCTCCTTTTTTGTGGCAGATATGAAGATGCAATCATCGCCCATTTGGGCCATCCAGCTGCGTTTCAGGTCTTCGAGGCTCCAGTTCTCTCGAGTAACAGGCGCCAGATCGTCCTCGTCTTTTTTCACGTAGGTGTAGGCATCGATCTTATTGAAGATGAGAATGGTCTGCTTGTCGTGCGCTCCGATCTCGGCCAGGGTCTCGTTCACCACCCGGATATGATCTTCAAATTCAGGATGCGAAATATCGACCACATGAAGCAGAATGTCGGCTTCGCGAACCTCATCCAGGGTCGATTTGAAGCTTTCGACCAGCTGATGCGGCAGTTTGCGAATGAACCCGACCGTGTCTGACATGAGAAACGGTAAATTATTGATGACCACCTTTCGAACAGTGGTATCAAGCGTTGCAAACAGCTTGTTCTCGGCCAGCACTTCAGACTTACTCAATAGGTTCATAACGGTCGATTTGCCCACGTTGGTATAGCCCACCAAAGCCACACGTATCAACCGTCCACGGCTTTTACGCTGTGTGGCCATCTGCTTATCTATCTCCTTCAGTTGCTCTTTCAGCAGCGAAATACGGTCGCGGATGATCCGTTTGTCTGTCTCAATCTCCTTCTCTCCCGCTCCACCACGAGTGCCAGTTCCACCACGCTGCCGTTCCAAGTGGGTCCAAAGGTTGGTGAGACGAGGTAGCAAGTATTGATTCCTTGCCAGTTCAACTTGCACTTTTGCTTGGGCTGTTTGAGCACGGGCTTGAAAGATGTCGAGGATCAGCAGGCTGCGGTCGTAGATCTTCACCTTGAACACATTTTCCAAGTTGCGAAGTTGAGAAGGGGTAAGGTCATCATCAAAGACCACTACATCTATCTGATTCTCTCGCACATACGATTCCACCTCATACATCTTTCCCGAACCGATGAACGTTTTCGGGTCGGGCTTTTGGAGTTTCTGGGTAAAGCGCTTAACGGTGGTCAGACCGGCCGTGGCCGAAAGAAAGTCCAACTCGTCCATGTATTCGGCCACCTTCTCTTCGGTGTCGTTGGCCTTAATGACGCCTACAAGAACAGCCTTCTCCTCTTCCGGAGCTGTTTCATAAAACTTTCCCAATGTTCAATTCTTCAGTTCATTCAAATAGGCGGTAAAAGGTCGGTCAGAACCAGCCTCTTCCCAAGTGTTCGCGGAAAGGCCACGGAATGGTGGCCAGGATCAAGAACAGCCCCAGGCCGAAATAGATGGCGATCTTCTTGAATTTCTCCTTGTCGGTGGCCGCCTTCTTGGCCGCAATTCTTCCGATGGTGATGAGCGCAATGCCGATGATCATGCCGAAAATGTGCTCAACCAACCAAAAGCGGAGCATGGAATCTTTCATTGCCGCCCCCATTCCAACCTCCATGGCCGCTTTTACCAAGGGCGAGATGAAGTAAAGCGTAAGTCCCAACAACAGTTGAATATGAGCGGAAATGAGCGAGAAGAGAGAGAGTTTATCGTCCAATGCTTCAAACTTTCTGCCTGACGACATTCCTGAAACACTTCTGAAAATTGCTGTCAACAGAAGGCCTAGTAACACCCATCGAAGTCCGGAGTGTGAGCGAAGAAGTATGTTATACATGGTCTTTGTTTGAATGGCAAAGCTACGCATTTCGCTTCCTGCAATTGTCCCGACAAAGGCGCTGAATTCAAATTCAGTAGTTTTACACCTCTTCTGACTATCCAAATTAATGACCAGAAAAATCAGCCTAACTCTGCTTGCTTTTGGCGTCCTCTTCGGGCGCATGGGCATAGCCCAGACCACCTTTCCGATCAATGGCGTACAAGACAGGGATCAGGCGGTTCATGCCTTCATTCACGCAACAGTGCATGTTGATGCCAAAACGGTTTACAACGATGCTACGCTTCTCATAAAAGAGGGAAGAGTTTTGGCCGTAGGAAATGGAATTACAGTTCCGAAAGGTGCCATCACAACCGACCTGAAAGGAAGACACATCTATCCGTCATTGATTGATGCATTTTCGACCTATGGCGTTGCGCAACCGAAGAGAGAAAGAAAGGACAGCCCCGGACCACAGTATGACGCTGAGAAAAAAGGAGCCTATGCTTGGAATGATGCACTCAACCCGGAGGCGAATGCAGCCGCGCTTTTCGCTCCCGATGCCAAGAAGGCTGAGGGATTGCGCAAACACGGTTTTGGAGCCACGGTTTCGTTGGTAAAAGATGGAATTGCCAGAGGAACAAGTGCACTTGTCCTTACCGCTGATGGAACAGCCCACGAAACCCTACTTCAGGCGAATGTAGCTGCAAACTATTCTTTCAACAAAGGATCATCAGGCCAGAACTATCCTGGTTCGCAGATGGGATCGATCGCGCTACTGCGACAGACGTATTTCGATGCCGAATGGTATGGCTCGTTGAAAGACCGAAGCAAGGAAATGAACCTTGGTTTGGATGCTTGGAACAGTATGCAGACCATACCGCAGGTTTTTGAGAGCCCGAACCTGCTTAGCACATTCAGGGCAGACAAGATCGGTGATGAATTCGGAAAGCAATATGTTTTCGTTGGAAATGGAACAGAATATCGAAGGATCGATGCCGTTAAACAGACCGGAGCTTCATTCATCATTCCCCTGAAATTGCCCGATGCATTTGATGTGGAAGACCCATTCGATGCTCGTTTGGCCAGCTACGAGGACCTGCTGCATTGGGAGCTCGCCCCAACTAACCCGAAGGCATTGAAGGATGCTGGGGTGGCATTTGCATTCACGCTCGAAGGATTGGAAAGCGAAGACGCCTTCTGGCCGGCCGTACGCAAGGCGATAGCGACCGGGCTTGACTCCGTAACGGCATTGGAAGCCTTGACATCGGTGCCTGCCAAAATGCTCGGATTGAAGGAGGTCGGCTCGCTTCAAAAAGGGAATCTGGCCAACTTTCTCATCACATCAAAAGACCTTTTCAACGAAAAGAACACCATTCTGGAGCACTGGCTGAAAGGAAAACAATACAAATTCAGCGAGGCTGAAGGCGACTCGATCAATTCCAATTACTCCTTGAAAATGGCAGGGAAGGAATGGCTTTTTGAACTCGGTGGAACCGTGGATAGACCAAACGCCAAATTGGTAAAGAGTGATACCGTTAAGTTTGACGTTTCGTTTTCCATGCACAACGAATTGGTGACCATTTCTTTCGCTGAAGAAAAGGATGCAAAAACCAAGTATCGCCTTACCGGAAGAAAGGACGGAAAGAACTACAATGGTCAAGGTCAAACGCCCGATGGCTCGTGGGCCGATTGGACATTGAATTATTCATCGGAGGTCGTGAAAAAGGAAAAAGACAAGAAGGATAAACCTGACCCGGAGAAGGATGAAGATCCTGTGCTTGGTAAGGTGGTCTATCCGTTCTTGGCCTACGGCTACACCGAAGCTCCAAAGGCCGATGCCATTGTCATTCGCAACGCAACGGTTTGGACCAACGAGAAGGATGGCATACTTGAGAAGGCCGATGTGTACCTGAGTGGTGGCAAGATCCTGGCGATAGGAAAAGGCCTTACCGTTCCCGGTGGCGTTTTGGAATTGAATGGAACAGGAAAACATGTGACATCGGGCATCATAGATGAGCACTCGCACATCGGCATCAGCCATGGGGTGAATGAAGGCACTCAGGCCATAACAGCAGAAGTGAGCATTGCTGATGTGGTCAATTCAGAAGACATCAACATATACCGTCAACTTGCAGGTGGGGTCACTGCTTCGCAATTGCTGCATGGTTCGGCCAACCCTATCGGAGGGCAAAGTGGCATCATCAAACTCCGGTGGGGACAATTGCCCGAACAGATGAAGGTGAAGGATGCCGCTGGCCATATCAAATTCGCTCTGGGCGAAAACGTGAAGCAATCGAACTGGGGAGATTACAACACTTCGCGCTATCCGCAGACCCGCATGGGCGTTGAACAGGTCTACTACGATGCCTTCTATCGCGCCAAGGCCTATAAAAAGGAATGGGCCGCTTACAACGGGTTGGGCAAAAACGACAGGTCTTCGGCCGCCAGACCAAGAAAAGACCTGGAGTTGGAAACACTGGTTGAAATTCTGGACGGAAAGCGCTTCGTTACCTGCCACAGTTATGTGCAACAGGAGATCAACATGTTGATGCATGTGGCCGACAGCATGGGTTGGAAGATGAACACCTTCACCCACATTCTGGAAGGTTATAAAGTGGCCGATAAGATGAAGGCTCATGGCGTGAGCGGTTCGACCTTCTCCGATTGGTGGGCCTATAAGTTTGAAGTGAATGATGCCATTCCGTACAATGCCGCACTGATGCACCGCGCAGGGGTCAACGTAGGTATCAATTCGGACGATGCAGAGATGGGAAGACGATTGAACCAGGAGGCTGGAAAAGGTGTGAAATACGGTGGAATGAGCCGAGAGGAGGCTTGGAAAATGGTCACGCTCAATCCTGCAAAAATGCTGAAACTGGACAATCGGACCGGCAGCTTGAAAGCGGGAAAGGATGCCGATGTGGTCATTTGGTCAGGCGATCCGCTATCGGTTTACGCCAAAGTGGAACGGACCTATGTTGATGGGGTGTTGTATTACTCCATGGAGAAGGACACAGCCGCACGCAAAGCCCTGGACGCGGAGCGCAATCGCATCATTCAGAAAATGATAGCGGCTAAAAAGGGCGGTGCCAAGACCGATAAACCAAGCAAGAAGGAGCACCATCTGTATCACTGCGATACGCTTGAACCATAATTTATGACCTACATGAGAACATTCTGCACAGCCGCTTTGCTCTGCGCCCTGCTACCAGCGTTGGCACAGATCCCATCGCCAGGTAAAACGCCATTGAAAGCCATCGTTCTGACCGGTGGAATAGCACACATCGGAAACGGGGAGGTGATGGATAATGCCGCCATAGGAATTGAGAACGGCAAGATCACCTTCTTGAAACAGGCTGGAACAGTGAAACTGAACGCGCAAGAAGCCGACATCATCGACATCACTGGCCAACACGTCTATCCTGGTTTCATAAATCCGAACAACACGCTAGGGCTCACGGAAATTGATGCTGTGCGCGCTACCAGAGATTTTGCCGAGACCGGCAGTTTCAATCCGGAGGTGAGGGCCATCACTTCCTTTAATACAGACAGTCGCATATCACCTACCGTGAGGTCAAACGGGGTACTTATTACTCAGGCAACGCCTCGGTCGGGAATGATCTGTGGCACAAGTTCGATCATGTACCTGGATGGATGGAATTGGGAAGATGCTGTTTTGAAAGAGGATGACGGGATCCATGTCAATTGGCCGAATCGTTTTCAAAACTCGGGTTGGTGGGCAGAACCGGGCCAGACCAAACCGAATGAAAAATATGATGCACAGGTTGCTGAGCTGAAAATATTCATGGAAAGAGCAAAGGCCTACTCAGAGAACCCGAATGCCGAATTCAATCAGAAATTGGCCGCATGCAAAGGTCTTTTTAGCGGAACTCAGCGCATTTATCTTCACGTAAGCGAGGCCAAAGGCATCATGGAATCGGTGCTTTTCGCAGAGGCTTTGGGACTAAAAAAACCGGTCATCGTGGGGGGTGTGGAAGCTTGGATGGTGGTCGATTTTCTGAGCACAAAGAACATTCCGGTCATTTTGGAAAGGCCACATTCGCTTCCGGCCCATGATGATGACCACATTGATCAACCATTTAAAACAGCCAAGGCACTTTACGACTCGAAGGTGCTGTTCTGCTTCGACCATGCCGGAGACATGGAGGCCATGGGTTCTAGAAACCTACCCTTCTCTGCAGGAACAACGGTTGCCTATGGTCTGCCCTACGAGGAAGCGGTGAGAGCGTTGACCTCAAGCGCAGCGAAGATCCTTGGAATAGATGCTACAAATGGCCTGCTCGAAGCTGGAAAGGACGCCACGCTTTTCGTTTCCTCTGGAGACGCTCTGGATCCCATTACCAACGATGTGACCCACGCGTTCATCCAAGGTCGTGTGGTTGATCTTGATGATCCGCAGAAATACCTCTTCCGCAAATTTTCAAGCAAGGAATAATGGCCTCTGGGCGCGTGCCAACGCAGATTGGTAGTACCGGTGTCTGCGGATATGCGTGATCAAAAAGTGGCCTATGTGAGGTGCTTCCATGCTGGTTTTGTCTAATGTTGTGAATGCAGAATAGGAAATCTGACCTATTGAACAGGTAAGTGCGCCTGTAGGTCTCGGTTTTACGACCCATACAAACGGTGGCGCTACCGTTTGTATAGGTCGACCTACCAGCTCTGCTAGGCGTAATGACCGTTTAAACAGGTGCGACCACCCGTTCGGATAGGTTTTTTAACCGGTTCAACAGGCGTATTGACCTATTGAACTGGTAAAAACCCCCTGTTTTACTTACAATCTCATCACTATGGTGTCGAGGAACTAGGTGTGGGATGAGTAGCTGCGTTGCCTGCTGATGGTGCTCCAACCTAGTTTTGGGCAAGCCGTTGCCAAGGCCATGATTCGGCTAGCAAAGGAGAACCTGAAAGGGGTTCACATCTTGGAAGGGCGTTCGCTGCACGCCTTTGCGTAGAACAAAAAAGCCCGGCCGATAGATCGGGATCATTCGCAGAAATACCTTTACAGGAAGTTTGGCGGGAGGTTGGGGAATTAGAAAGGACTCGTCAATCCCGAATGCCTA
>CAMCFW010000086.1 GCA_945874195.1 Chryseobacterium gleum | reverse complement strand
TGTGTGATAGTGGCCATCAGCACGTTTCCGATGGATTTTGGCTATCAGTCCATCCGCATGATGTGTCTGGTTCCCATTCTGTTGGTGGCGTTGTTGGGCTTGGTTTTTTATAAGGCAAAACATATCAGCATTTCGAAAGGAGGGCTTAGCTCCGTATCAATGGCCGTGGTTGTGGTTTTCATCCTAACGCTCTTTGCTTCGCGTTTCGTACTTAGCGTTTCGGTCGAACCATTCTGGTAAGTTCAACCCTGTTATAGAGCTTTGCAGATCTGTTAAATTCGCAGGCACTTCGGCAACACCTGCCGATGAGATGGCACCACTGTCCAGCATGGAAAAAATCAACAAATTCTTGAACCATCGAGCGGTGGTTGTGCTCTATCTGTTCATTCTGAGCGTTGTCTTCTTCAAAACTTACGACCGCATCTTTGACAAGAAGGTGCATTTGGGAGGCGACAATGCGGATTATTACATCTATGGTAAATCGCTGGCAAATGGCCACGGATACAGCGCCATTCACACAAAGGCACAACAACCGGCCAATCACTTTCCGCCCGGTTATCCGGCCATGATCGCTGCGACCATGAAGCTATTCTCTGCCAAGATCACCACCATTAAGAAAGCGAACGGTTTTTACATGCTGGCCGCTCTGTTCGTATTGTTCTTCCTCTTCAGAGCGCTGACGCGGAACATTCACCTTTCGTTCGTGGCGTGTCTGTTCACACTGTTCAACTATCATCTGCTCGAGTACAGTACGATCATGTACAGCGAGATACCGTTTGTGCTGGTTGCCACCATTACGTTGCTCCTCTTCGTTTACATCGACTTTGAAAAGCCCGTCTGGAAAAACTGGAAATTCTTCCTGTTCCTTCTTACCATGGTCTTTGCGTTTTATATCCGAACGCTTGGGGTGTCCTTGGTCATATCGTTCACCCTTATTCTGCTGTTTCAGAAACGATGGAGTTATGCTGGGGTGCTGGTGCTTGGTTTTGTACTACTTATTGCCCCTTGGCAGATAAGAAGCCATAAGATGGGAGGCAATTCGTATGTCAATCAACTGTTCATGAAAAACCCCTATCGGCCCGAAATGGGACCGATGACAATGACGGATTGGCCCAAGCGCTTTTCGATGAATGTGAAACGCTACCTGGCCATGGAGATAACCAGCGGAATGCTGCCCTTCGAGACCATCGATTATAAGCAAACGGTGGCGCAGCTTCAAACCGAAGTGCCTGCTGACCCAACTGCTCCGGCCGACACCACTAAGAAGGAGCCTGTTAAAGAACTGACCCTCGAAGAAAAGCAGCAGTCCGCAACTAGCAGAGGAATGCCAGGGGCCAAAGTAGAAATAACGACTTACGACTTTATTCTCACCTTTTTTCTATTTCTATTAATGGCCATCGGGCTTTTCAGGCTCAAGGATCATCGAATCCTCATTGGCCTTTACCTTGCTGGTACGTTCGGAATCCTATTCCTTTGGCCTGAGGCATGGTTCGGCATCCGTTTCATGCTGCCACTCGTTCCCATTCTCATTTTCCTAGCCCTCAACGGATTGGTGCAGATACCCGAAATGGTGGCCGAACGAATGAAGTGGAGCAATCCTTGGCTCATCGTTCTTATTATTCCGTTTCTGGTTTTCTTTTCGCTAAAAACCAAGCTCGAAAAAAGGGTGGTTGAACTCGAAAATCGAGCGAAGGGCGTCTATGTGAACCAGTTTAAGAACTACTTCGATGTGGCCACTTGGGCAAGCAAGAATCTGCCTAAGGATGCCGTTGTTGCTACCCGAAAAGGACAATTGTTCTACCTGTATGCCAATCGCTATGTAGATGGCTTTTTGAACACGTTGGACAAAGAGGAACTGATCAAGAGCATGCACGACAAGGGTGTGACCCACGTGGTATTGGACCAGTTGGGATATTCATCCACCTCTCGCTACCTCTACCCTGCCATACAAAAATACCCAGGCAAATTCAATGTCATCCATCAGGTGAAGAACCCCGACACATACCTAATGGAATTTCACTACGATCTGGATTATACCGGAGATTGGGTTGACGGAAAAAAACAAGGAAAAGGCACCTTCAAGTGGGTGAACGGAATGAGCTATGAAGGCGATTGGGCCAACAACAGACGTAATGGTCGGGGCACCTTCTTTTGGCCGAACAAACAGCGCTTTGAGGGCCAATGGAAAGACGATGTGCGCCATGGACCCGGTGTACTTCACATGCCCGATGGCACCAAAATGGAAGGCGTATGGACGAATGATGTGCTGAATGGGAAGGTAAGATTGTTCAACGCGCAAGGCGTGTTTGTTGAGAATGCCAACTTTGCGAACAATCAGCGGATGAAGTAACATGGCCTTAGGCCCTATTCTTCATATTCGTACCTCAATATCTTGATGTCTGCCTTAAGCCGTTCCATTTCTTCGGCCGAAGTGCCGTCATAGAATCCACGAATCTTCTTTTCCTTGTCAACAAGGATGAAATTTTCCGTGTGAATGAAGTCGTTTTCTCCGCCATCACCTTCGGTGGTCACAGCAAAATAGCTTCTGCGTGCCAATTCATAAATGTGCTTTTTAGGCCCGGTGGTCAATTTCCATTTGGTGGCATCGGCCTGATGTTTGGCCGCGTAGGCCGCCAAAACCGGAACGCTGTCTTTATCAGGCGTAACCGAATGAGACAGGAACATGATGTCGTTATCTGAAGCATATTCTTTGGCCAACAAACTCAGATTGGTGGTCATTTTGGGGCAGATGCTTGGGCAGGTGGTGAAGAAGAAATCGGCCACATAGATCATGTTGTCGAAATCGGCATTGGTCACCGTGTCGCCATTCTGATCAATGAGTTTGAAAGGCGCAATGCGATGGGCCTTGGCCGTTCGCTGCATATCAGTATCAACCAATTGCGGATTGATGTCGGCAGGTTGAAATACCTGAAGGCGTTTTTTCTTTTCGAGCATGGGATATACCACGATCATGCCCACTACCCAAATGCCAATGAAGGCCAAAATGATCCACTTATACTTCGTCATGCGGCAAAATTGGCACAAAATAGACTCAACTCATAGTTGAAAATGGACAAAGCCATAAGCTTAATTTTAGGGCGCATGATTCAGCCACCGACCTTAAGCAGGCCAGAGCCTCCATCGAAAGAATTCGTTAAGCGTTTCAAACTCGAACTCTTTTACGAGTTCCATGCGCAGATCCTTATTGTTTGGTTTCTGATATGGCTCAGCGTGATGGTGCATTTTCTTCAGATAACGCTCATTCCGCTGTTAGAGGCCAGTCAGGCCTTCATTCTAATCGGCATCATCGGGTTCTTTTTGGCCTATGCCCTCCGAAAGTGGGCTCATTTCAGTCTGCTCGATGGGCTTTATTACAATCTGTTCGGAGTGGCTCCTTTTGTCATGGCCGTTATGCTATGGACGAACGCCAGTTGCACCGATCTTTACCTCGAAACACACCGAACAACTCATTTCGAACCGGGCGGAAGTGGATTCGTCTATGATCTGGAAAACGATGCGTATTCAGAGTTCTGGAGGATACGCAATTTTGAACGCGACCTTGTTCCGATCACTTCGCCCACCATCAAATACACCTTTTGCGATGGCCTTTTAGGTTACAAGGTGATGAAGGACGTGATGATTGAATAAGGCTTAGAATTCACTCTTGAAGTGAAACTGGATCTTCGGATATTGTTCTTGCGCCATTTGCAGCGACCATGCGCTATCGGCCAAGAAAACCAGTTTCCCGTCCTTATCGTTGGCCAAAAAGTTCAGTTTCATGTCAACGAACTTATCCAGTTCCTTATCATCCTCTGAACTTATCCAGCAGGCCTTGTGCAGGCTTACGGCTTCATAGCGGCACTTGGCCCCGTACTCATGCTCCAGACGGTGCTGAATGACCTCGAACTGTAGCGCACCGACACAACCAATGATCTGTCGGCCATTGATCTTTCGTGTGAAAAGCTGAGCTACGCCTTCATCCATCAGCATATCGATGCCCTGACGTAGCTGTTTGGTCTTCATGGGATCGGCATTTTCCACATACCTGAACATTTCGGGAGAGAAACTGGGAATGCCCTTGAAATGAAGAGGTTCGCCATCCGAAAGCGCATCGCCTATCTTGAAATTGCCCGGGTCAGGAAGTCCTACGATATCGCCCGGATATGCTTCATCGATCACCTCTTTCTTCTGCGCCATGAATGAGGTCGGGCTGCTGAAACGGAGGCTTTTGCCCAGTCTGACGTGATGATAGCCCTTGTTGCGTTCAAACGTGCCCGAAGTAATACGAAGGAATGCGATCCTGTTGCGATGATTGGGATCGATGTTCGCGTGTATCTTGAAAACAAAACCTGTGAATCGGGAATCCAAAGGCTCAATGTCGCGTTCTTCGGTGTGCATGCCGCGTGGCGATGGCGCAATTTCTACGAAACAGTCGAGCATTTCGCGCACACCGAACATGTTGAGCGCACTGCCAAAGAACACAGGGGCCACCTTGGCATCAAGGTAATCCTGCAAGTTGAGCGTGTCATAAACGCCATTCACCAGTTCAATTTCTTCCCGAAGGGTCTTAGCGGCCACCTCGCCCACCATCTTGTCCACCATCGGGTCGTTGACATCCGAAATGTCGATGGTTTCTTCTTTGCGTTGTTTATCTGACCCGGAAAAGAGGCTCAGATTGTTTTCATAAAGGTTGTAAACGCCTTTGAATCGACCGCCCATCCCGATAGGCCAACTCATAGGTCGCACTCTTATCTTCAACTTGTCTTCAACTTCATCCAGCAGCTCAAATGCATCCTTTCCTTCTCGGTCCAGTTTGTTGATGAACACAATGACCGGAGTATTCCTCATTCGGCACACTTCGGCCAGCTTTTCGGTCTGTGTTTCAACTCCTTTGGCCACATCGATCACAACGATCACGCTGTCCACTGCCGTCAAGGTGCGGTAAGTGTCCTCAGCAAAATCCTGATGACCGGGCGTGTCCAGAATGTTCACCTTCTTGTCTTTGTATTCAAAGCCCATAACGGAAGTGGCCACAGAAATTCCCCTTTGCTTTTCAATCTCAAGAAAATCGGAGGTGGCTGTCTTCTTTATCTTGTTGCTCTTTACTGCTCCAGCCACTTGAATAGCGCCCCCAAAAAGCAACAACTTCTCAGTGAGGGTCGTCTTTCCGGCATCAGGGTGACTGATAATGGCGAACGTTCGCCTTCTTTCTACTTCCTGCTTGTGGGTCATGGTGCTTTAAGAAGCCGCGAAGATAGAATATTCGAAAAGTAAGCGGCAGTTACTTCTTGTTCCAGAATCTTAACTGTGGTTACTCAACATTTTCCAAAGAATTTCATTGATCCCGGCCGTGCTTATCTTCACGGTATGACCCATTAATTTTGATAGATGAAAGAGAACAACAGACATCAGTTGATAGAAAGTGGAGACCAGCCTTATGGCGTACTTATCTTCAGTCCATCGTAAGCCAAATGGACATTGGAAGGCAGAAGCTTCGACACATCTTCGTGCTTACCTAAAAGATGACTGATATGCGTGAAATAACCCTCCTCCGGATCGAGTTTGTTCATGATCTCTAGCGCCTCTTCCAAATTCAAATGCGAATGATGATGCTTGATGCGCAGCGCATTCAGCACCACGATCTTCGAACCCTTGACCTTTTCAAGCTCCTTATCCTCAATCTGCTTGGCATCTGTGATGTAGGTCAACTCCCCTATCCGGAATCCGAAAACAGGCATCGACCCATGTTTTACCGCAATGGGAACGACCGATATTCCGAGAACCTCGAAGGGTTCGTTGCTTATCCGGTGAAATTCGATGATGGGCACACCCGGGTATGGATCTTTGGCAAAAGCGTAATGATAGATGCGATGTAGCGATTCCTCTACTCCAATAGAACCATACAGCGGCATGTTCTTTCGCTGAAGGAAGTTAATGGCACGGATGTCATCCAGTCCCGACACGTGATCCATGTGTTCGTGCGTGAACAGGATCGCATCTGCATCCACCTGCCCCGAACGCAACATCTGCTGGCGGAAGTCGGGCCCCGTATCGATAACCAACCGCTTATCGTTTGTTGTGATCATGACGGACGACCGTAATCGATGATCCCGTAGGTCTACCGAAGTGCACACAGGGCAGTTGCATCCAATGACAGGCACACCTTGCGAAGTGCCTGTTCCGAAAAATTCGAGTGAAACCTGTCGCCCCATGAACGTTTCAAATATAGCCTTAAGGTTTGTTTTAGTTCAAGTTTGCCAACCCGATCCAATACCTATTTTTGAAGCAATGAGGAATGTAGGGCTGTTCTATTTATTTTTTCTAGGGTCGCTTGTTTGCAAAGACGTAAGGGCTCAACAAGGCCTGCCTTTCATGACCAACATAGAGCTTGGACGGCAGTTCAGTGATTCGCGCATCAATTCCATTGTACAAGATGGCGAGGAGACCATGCTATTCGCCACTTCGCGCGGCCTGCTCAAATACGATGGATCTTCTTGGGAGCGCATCATTACCCCATCTCCTGTTCTTCGGGTGTATCATCACCGAGCTTCCAACCGTGTGTTTGTGGGCATGCGTTCGGGTGCTGCCGAGGTTATCCATTCAGATTCGGGCTCTTACAGGATCAAGGCAATTCCAGGTTTCAACTCCAAACAGCTCTTTCAGCACATTCTTGGCACAGAGAAAGAGGTGTATTTTGTGGGTGAAAGTGAAGTTTTTAAGATTGATCCGAACTCACAGAACAAAGCGGTTCAAATTCCTTTCCCGGAAAAACTGATCAGCGCTGCATTCTTTTCTGGTCAGAGTTTCTATCTGCTCTTTTATCAGGAAGGTCTGTTCGAGCTGAACTCCGGAAAACTGAAAAGCGTTGGCAACTTTGTGAATATGGCTGAAGACCAGATGCTGTTTTCGTTCGATACGGAAAATGGTACTTATCTCGGTTTCGAAAACGATGCGATGTATCGATTTAAGAATGGCAGCTTCTATCCAATTGCCCAGCACTTGCGCACATTCATTACCGATAATGTGCTCTCGGATGCTCTTTTGCTCAACGATTCGCTCATGGCCATTTCATCTTTGGGCGGAGGAGCCGTTGTAGCCAACATATATACCAACAGGGTCAATTATCGCTTCGATTATGGCACGGGGGCCAGAGACAACGAGATATTCTGTCTGGGCCGTGATGAGGACGATGGACTATGGTTGGCCTACGAGTCCGGGCTCAGCAGGGTCGATCTTGCCCAGCCCATCAAGAACTTTTCGGGATATCCGGGCATGGAAGGCAGCCTTACCGCGAGTTTGGTTGTAAAAGACCTATTGTATGTCGGCACCGGTAATGGGGTCTTTGTGCTGAAAGAAGCCACCAGCAAGGCCGAGGTTGATCGCATGGTAGATGAAATGATGCGTAGGAACGAGGCATCCGAAAATGCGCGCGAGGAATCTGATCAACAACCGATGCCCCAACTTTCGGTAGAAAAACAGGAAAAAAAAGAAGCCGATCTCATTGAACGCTATCAGGAAAACCCCGAAGCGGTGAAGGAAGAACTCTCGCGAAAGGAACTCCGTGATCTTAAAAAGGAGATACGAAAACAGCGCAAAGGGAATAACAAGAAGGATGATGAGCAACCCATCGACCCGGTGGAAAACACGGAAACTGAGGTGAAGCCAGAAACGGTAATGTCACGGGAACCAGTTGCATCTGAGCCGACATCGTCTTCAAAGGCTCCTTCCGATTCAAAAGTAACATCGGTTTCCCAAACTAAAAATAAGACGGCTACAGAAGCCAAAACCGGCCAAGGAACTGGTTTGGAAAAGTCTTTCCTGTATAGGAAGATAAATGGTATAGATGTGAAATGTCGCCAGTTGCTGAATTTCGGAGATCAGGTTTTTGCGGCCACCGGCAATGGGCTGTACGCCATTAGAGAAGGTTCTTCGGTCAACCTGACCCCAGGTCTATACATCAATCACGTTTCCGTT
>CAMCFW010000085.1 GCA_945874195.1 Chryseobacterium gleum | reverse complement strand
TCCACATCATTACCAACGGGTTCGAAGAGGTGCAACACGTCAAAATGCAGAGTTCAGGCCTCACACCCTATTTCCAACACATCATAACCTCCGAAAGCGCAGGCGCCAAAAAACCCAGCCCCCTCATCTTCACCCATGCCCAGCAACTTACCGGAGCCACGGCCACAAACAGCATCATGATAGGCGACCACTTCCAGGCCGATGTCCAAGGTGCCATCAATGCCGGCTGGAAGGCCGTTTTCTTCGAACCCGAACTACCGAAAACAGAAGAGGCAGATTATCTCCACATCCACAGCCTCAACGAATTGAAAGATTTTCTTTAGATCTCAGCAAGAACGCTGATCCCTCCCTGAACCTTCTCGTCCAGCTCAACCTTGATCTTCGCATCTAGCGGCAGAAACAGGTCCACCCGCGATCCGAACTTAATGAAACCAAGCTCTTCGCCCTGCTTCACCACATCATCCTCATTGCAATACCACACAATGCGTCTGGCCACAAACCCCGCTATCTGGCGGATAAGAACCGAAACCCCGAACTCGGTCTCAATAACCACCGTGTTCCGTTCGTTCTCCGTGCTCGACTTCGGGTGCCACGCCACAAGGAAAAGGCCCGGGTGATACTTCGAATACGCAATGCGACCCGATATTGGATAACGGTTCAAATGCACGTTCAATGGCGACATGAACACCGAAACCTGAATCCGCTTTTCTCCATTGAAAAACTCAGGTTCTTCCACCTCCTCGATCGCCACAACCTTCCCATCGGCCGGGCACACAATGCTTCGCGATGAAATCACCAACTTCCGCTTCGGACTTCTGAAGAACTGAAGGAAGCTCAGAAACACCACCACGCCTGATACCGCCACAAAACGGTGCAGCCACACGAGGGCAGGAAAAAAATGCAGCACACCGAAATTGATGAGAACAATAGCAATCGCCAACAGCGTCAGCATCCGGTATCCCTCCTTATGTATGGTCATTCTGGCCATGGGGGCGCAAAGGTAATCTTTGGATCAAGCGGTTTTCACAGAAATATCTGCAAATACGCAAAGGCGAAAGGGGTGGCAAGAATGATGCTGTCAAGCCGGTCCAACACCCCGCCATGCCCGGGTAGAAGCGTACCGCTGTCCTTCGCTCCAACGTTCCGTTTCAGTAGGCTTTCAACCAAATCGCCATAAATTCCTGCAACCACCGAAACCACAGAAAGCCCGATCCATTGCCACACATTCAGAAAGTCGATGAAATACGAGAACCCGATGGCAAAGGCCATGCTCATCACAAGGCCTCCAATGGCGCCCTCCCAGCTCTTCTTCGGGCTTATCCGTTCAAAAAGTTTATGCTTTCCAAAGGCCGAACCAGCCAGATAGGCCCCCGAATCGCTCGAAAGGATCAGCATCAGAAAACCCACGAAAAACAACGGATCATAACCTATCTCATCACTCGGATGAATAATATTGATGAGCAGCGTTACTGGCACAGCCACATAGATGATGCCCAGAAAACCGTGTGCAATATTGGTGAACGGATGCTCGCGTTTGCGATAAAGCTCAATGGGCGGAATGAGAAACAGACACAGCAACGGAAACAGAAGGAACCGTGCCGGGAAACCGTAGAACGTCATCAGTCCATTTCCCACGAACAACGAAATGCCCAACGCATATCCGGTTAGCCGTTGAGGCTTGTAACCGCCCATGTCCACCAGGTTGTAGAACTCATAAAGCCCCATGAGCAGGGCAAAGCCGAACAAGGTCATGAACCCGATCTCGCCACCCAGAAAGATGGCGGCCAAAAAAATGCCGAACACCACCAGTCCAACACCTATCCGCAACGGAAGATCAGCCATTTTCTTCATCCAAGATCCTTTTAGCGTGAATTACTTCATCCTGCGGAACATACAGATCCGCTTCTCCGAACAGGTAAGACGAATCTTGCCTGTTGATCACCACAGCGTTTATCTGATGTTCCCTCAGCACCGCGCACTTCAATTCTGCAAGAGTGCAGTCTGCGGACAACAGCTTGACCCAACCTTTTTCCAAGCAGGCAATTTATCAACTTTCAGCGAAACCGTGTTCAGATATTCGTTTCTGAAGTTGGATCCGGGGCCACCACCGCGGCTGGCTCTACGGCCACAACAGCAGCTTCAGCAGCTCCGTTCACATCCGCCTTCACCTCCGGTTTTCTGATCTCTTCTTCCTCCTTTTCCCATTGACGTTTACCGAAAATGGCCTCCAGATTTTCTTTGAATATCACTTCCTTTTCAAGCAGATTCTCTGCCAGCAGCTCCAACTTGTCCTTATTCTCCGAAAGGATCTTCCTGGTGCGCACATAAGCTGCCTCAACCATGTCGCTCACTTCCTTATCTATCAGTTCGGCCTTCTTTTCGCTGTAAGGTCTGTTGAAAGTATATTCATTCTGACCCGAAGAATCGTAGAAACTGATGTTTCCGATCTTATCACTCAGTCCATAAACGGTCACCATGGCATAGGCCTGTTTGGTCACCTTCTCCAGATCGCTCAATGCACCGGTCGAAACCTTTCCGAAGATGATCTCCTCGGCTGCACGACCTCCCAGTGTGGCACACATTTCATCCAACATCTGCTCTTTGGTGGTTATCTGTCGTTCCTCAGGAAGATACCATGCCGCGCCCAACGACCGACCCCTTGGAACGATGGTCACTTTAATGAGTGGTGAAGCATGTTCGGTCAGCCAACTTACCGATGCATGTCCTGCCTCGTGATAAGCGATAACCTTCTTTTCATCCTTCGAAATGATCTTGTTCTTCTTTTCCAATCCTCCGATGATCCGGTCAACCGCATCGAGGAAATCCTGCTTTTCAACCTGCTTCTTGTCTTTTCGGGCGGCAATTAGCGCAGCCTCGTTGCACATGTTGGCGATGTCAGCGCCAGAAAAGCCAGGAGTTTGTTTTCCAAGGAATTCCACGTCAACGTCTGTGCCCAGTTTAAGTGGTTTCAGATGCACCTTGAATATTTGGATCCTCTCCGTCAGGTCGGGCATGTCAACCAGTATCTGTCGGTCAAAACGTCCTGCACGCATCAACGCGCGGTCAAGAATATCGGCACGGTTGGTTGCTGCCAGAATAATGACCCCGCTATTGGTGCCGAAACCATCCATCTCGGTCAAAAGTTGATTCAATGTATTCTCGCGTTCGTCATTGGCGCCTTGCGATATGCTTTTACCCCGCGCACGGCCTATGGCGTCTATCTCATCGATGAAAATGATGGCGGGGGCTTTTTCTTTGGCCTGTTTGAACAGGTCGCGCACTCGGCTGGCCCCTACTCCAACAAACATCTCCACAAAATCTGAACCCGAAAGAGAGAAGAATGGCACCTTGGCCTCGCCTGCAACCGCTTTGGCAAGAAGCGTTTTCCCAGTTCCCGGTGGGCCTACAAGTAGCGCACCTTTCGGGATCTTCGCTCCCAGATCTGTGTATTTCTGAGGGCTTTTTAAGAATTCAACGATTTCCTTTATCTCAACCTTCGCTTCATCCAAACCTGCCACGTCATCAAACGTCACGTTCACTTTCGTGTCGCCTTCAAACAGCTGCGCCTTCGATTTTCCGATATTGAATATCTGTGCACCGCCTCCTGCTCCTCCGCTCATTCTTCGCATTAGGAATACCCAAAGACCTATTATGAGAACAAAAGGCAGCAACCACATGACCGAATCGCCCCATTTCTGTCGAGTTTCAGCACTCGTGCTAAAGTGCTGTCCTTCGGGCAGGTTCGCATTGATCTCTCGTAGGGTATTGTCAAAGTTCTGCAACTCAACTATCTGGTAAAAGAAGTGCGGACCCGTATTGAGAGACGATCCAAACGGATTCTCTTTCACATGTTTGTAGGCCTCCTTCTCCTTCAACGCATCGGTGCGTATGTATATCTCAGCCAGGTCCTTATTAATAATGAGCAGTTTCTCTACATCGCCAGACGAAAGCATCTGTTCCAACTGTTCGTCATTCAATTTCCGTTCTCCTTCGCTCAGGTTCGGAAAGAAAGCCATGGTCACAAACACCACCGCAATGATCACATACACCCAATAGAAGTTGAAATTGAGTTCGAAATTGAATTTCGACCCTTCAGGTTTCTTATCCTTCCCCTTTTTCCCTTTATCCTTATTCTCTTTTTCTGACATTTTCTGTTCGTTTGGGCCTAAGCCACTTCTTCATATTCTTTAACCACCGCATCGGCCCACAGACCTTCAATATTGAAATGTTCGCGGGTGCTGCGCTGAAAAATGTGCACAACCACGTTCACATAGTCCAGTAACACCCATTCGGCATTACTTGTTCCCTCCACATGCCAAGGCTTGTCCTTCAGGTTCTTTTGAACTTCGTGCTCCACACTTCCGGCCAATGCATTCACATGCGTATTGGAATCTCCGCTGCAGAGCACAAAGAAATCGGTAACTGATTTATCTAATTTTCGAAGGTCGAGTGTAACGATCTCTTTCCCCTTTTTTTCTCGCAGACCATTGATCACTTCTTCAACCAATCGTTCTGACTCCGCCTTGCGGGATACTTTCTTCATTCAGGGGATTTTAGAATTTGCAAATTTACCATTTAATCTTCCTTCAATTTTGAGCCATTTTCAATTCATGGGATCCAATCTGATCCGTCTTAGGCGGGTCGATTCGACCAACAACTATGCCCGCAACCTTATTCGCGACAAAACGGCCATTGAAGGCACCGTGGTCATGGCAGATGAGCAGACCGATGGACGCGGTCAGCGGTCCAATCTGTGGCTGACCGAACCTGAAAAGAACCTAACATGCAGCTATATTCTGAGGCCTGTCTTTTTGGCAGCGAAAGACCAGTTCATGCTTAGCGCCACCGTGGCCTTGGCGGTTTTCGACACGGTTTCTTACTTCCTTCCGAATAATGAAGTAAAGATCAAGTGGCCCAACGATGTGCTTATCGATGGAAAGAAGGTGGCCGGCATTCTCATTGAGAACACGCTTCGCGGAAGTATGATTGAAACAAGCATTGCTGGCATTGGATTGAATGTGAACCAGAACACGTTTCAGCCCGAATTGAATGCCACTTCTCTTGCATTATTGCTGAATGATGAGTTTGAATTGGAAACCGTTCTTGACAAACTGAACAAACACCTTGAGAAACATTACCTCCAACTGCGCGAAGGCAATTTCGGACCGATCTCCACTAAATTCAATGACAGTCTGTTCGGTATCGGGCAAAAAATGACGCTGACGCTAAACGGAAAGAAGGAAGATGTGAAAATCTTAGGCGTAAAACGCTCTGGCGAGTTGGAATTGGAACGAGCAGATGGCAGCAGCACCCACCATCAGCATCACGAAATAGCTTGGAATCTTGCTTAAAAACGCGGGTTACGCGTCTCTTAAGATTTCCAAGTGGAAGGCGACTTTCGCCATTCGTTCAATTGCTCAAGGTCTTGTGCCGAAACATAGCCCGATGCAACTGCCGATCTAACCAGTTCAGTATAGTTTGAAAGCGTGAAGATCTTGCAATCGGCAGCTTCAAAATTCTTATCGGCATCGGCAAAGCCATAGGTGAAAATGGCCAACATGCCAAGCACCTCCGATGTTGTTTCGCGCAGCGCTTCCACCGCTTTCAAACTGCTGCCTCCAGTAGAAATAAGATCTTCGATCACCACCACCTTGCTGTTCTCGGGCAAATAGCCTTCGATCTGATTTCCCAGTCCATGTTCCTTCGGCTTCGGACGAACGTAAACGAAAGGCAGATCCAATTCTTCGGCCACCATCAGACCAATGGCAATGGCCCCAGTTGCCACCCCGGCCACAACTTCGGCATCGGCAAACTTTTGGCGAACTCCATCTGCCAACCCTTTCGCGATTAACCGTCTCACATCAGGATAGGAAAGCGTTTTCCGATTATCGCAATAAATGGGCGACCGCCAGCCCGATGCCCAAGTAAAAGGGCTGTTCGGTTGTAGTTTCACCGCCTTTATCCTAAGCAGTTCGTTGGCTACCTTAGCAGCCAATTCTGAGTTCAAAATATCCATGCCGCAAAGCTATAAAGTTTTCATGGGAAGCTCTTTTATCCGGTTCGGGAACGAGCCTGGGAACGGAGTAGTTTTCAACAGAAAAATCAGTGGTACGGAGCCGATCGATTGGACCACCGTCATCCAGGAATTGGAGCTGAATTCAGAATTCAAGGTCCACGTTTCTGAAAATATCGATCAGGCTTGGGAAGATTTCCGATCGCACTTCAACGTGGTGGAAGCGGCAGGGGGTCTGGTCAGAAATGATGATGGATTTTGGCTGTTCATTCACCGAAATGGCATGTGGGATCTTCCAAAGGGAAAGTTGGAGAAAGGCGAAACGATCGAGAACTGTGCTGTGCGCGAGGTGGCCGAAGAATGCGGAATTGCCGAACCGACCATCGACAGGTCACTCCGCACCACGTTTCACACCTACGAAATAAAGGGGCAACGCATTCTGAAACCGACCTATTGGTTTCTGATGAAGAGTTCGGACCATCAGCAACTCAAACCTCAAACCGAAGAAGGCATCTCGGAAGTGAAATGGATTTCAACTGAGGAAGCAGAAACGCTTTCGAGTGGCAGTTTCGGGTCCATACGTCAAGTTGTAACCGAAGGATTACTTGCCGCCCACTGAGCGTTTACCCTTTGCTTTCAGCATTTCCGTCAGCACCATCAGTTCGCCCTGCGCGCCTTTGGTCGGGTCTTTGGCAGGCGATCGGTGGAATCTGCCCTGCGGATCGATAATGAAGAACAGTGGCAGACTTTTCACTTCATAATCCTCGAGGGTGGGCGATGAAAGTTCTATTCCGCCAAGCTCCCAATCGATCAACATTTGAGCACGAAGTGCCCTCATTTCCTCCTTAGAATTTCCAACACAGATGGTTACAAACTTTACTTGACTGAATTCTGCCTTCAGATTCGGAATCACGTTCGTTTCGCGCTGGCAATAACCGTTTTTCGCATCCGTCAATTCTAGGAACACATACGACCCCCTAAGGTCCGAAAGCTTCTTCTGCTTTCCGTTCAGGTCGCTGAAAACGATCTCGGGGGCCTCGGTCCCAACATTCAATTGTTCTTGATTTCGGGCCACATTCATTGCTGCGCTCCCCAGATGCGAATCAGACGATGATCCACCGAAAATTATCAATGCCTGAACCAACTTTTGCCGATCAAGATCCTTATGGGTCATCATTTCTTTCATACCATCAAGGAGCACCAACCTTCGCATCGAGGTGTTTTCAAGCATTGGATCTTGGGCCAACATACGATCAAATACAGCAAACGCTTCGGGCGCGTTAAGTGCCTTTTTGCATTCTTCCAATCGATCTATCAGCAGCATCCTGTTCACCGAACCTTGAAAGAACTGTAGCACAAATTCCACATAGGCCGGATTGTCGAAAAGCACCTGCTGGCCCTTCAGATACTTATTGAACAACAATTCCCGATCTGTCTGAAAGGTTTGTTCCACTCCGGCAATGGAATATTTCATGTAGGCTTTGGCGAAAGGCTCAACGGAGGCAAAATCCTTCGACACACTTGCCTGAAAAGCAGCCAATTTCTTGGCCACCAGCTGAGGGTTTCTGCGATTGACCAGAATCGGATAAACGCCCTCGAGAAAGGCATCGATGGAATCGTTGAAAGCGATGATCTGCCTGTTCAATTTGGATGACTTTCCTCCCATGATCTTAGGGGCGAAAAAATGACGTTCGTAAAAAGCTTCGGGCTTTTTCGGGTCTTTGGCAGGCGGCACAAAGGTAAGTTCGAGGTCTTTATCGCGTTCAATGTAAAAATCGGCACAGTGCTGACCTACCTGCAAAAACGCGTATTGCACCCCATTGGCAAGACCCTTCAGCTCGAAACTGCCATCGGCCTCCACCTTCTGTTTGGCCAGAATTCGCTCCTTCCCACTGATCGGGTCATCAAAGACCCTGAGCTGAATTTCTTCGCCAATGGCCAATGGCGCCACACCACGGATAATGGCATGTTGCCCGCTCGAAACGAACGGGATGATCCATAAAAGCC
>CAMCFW010000084.1 GCA_945874195.1 Chryseobacterium gleum | reverse complement strand
GGAACGAGTGTGTACTCCACTTCCATTCCGTTGTTCATGTTCTTCAATTTCACCCGACTCAATATCAACACCTTATCGGTTTCAAGCTTGCTTTCATCAATTACAATAGCATCGCTCAAGGTGGCTTCAAGCTTCGAAATCTTCAATTCCAATAGGCCTTGGGCCTCTTTGGCAGCATCGTACTCTGCGTTTTCCGACAGGTCGCCTTTATCCCTTGCTTCTGCGATCTGCTGCGAAATGGCCGGTCGGTCAACTCTTCTTAATTGATCCAACTCCTTCCTTAATTTATTCAGTCCGCCCTGTGTCAGATATGTACTCATTGGTCACTTTTGTTAATGGTGTATAAAACAAAAGAATCCCGAAACGATCGGGACTCTTTTATCGAAGATATGGATTTTTAATTACAGCGCCAGTCGAATGCCGATGGCGTGAACCCCAGCAAAGGGATTTGTCAATCTGAAAGAATAGTCGATTCCTAGCTTGGTCTTTCTCTCTGCATCCTTCTTACCAAGTCCTACTTCAACCGTTGCTCCTGCGGTTGGTCCAACCAGAGCAGACCCAGCGATGTCTTGACCGCCCTTTCCGAACTGGAGGATGTATCCGCCTCTGAGCATGAACAATTCTTTAAAGGAGTACTCCAATCCGAAGTTGAACTGATCCTTAGAGAAACTGTTCGAAGTGAAGTTAGCTGCGCCCGTGATCCTGTTGGCGAGTTTCTTGTCCTTCCAGTGGTAAGTTACCCCGATGTTCAAAGATGAAGGCATTTCGTACTTGGCCGAACGGTACTCCAGCGTTAAACTGTTATCGCTTCCTGGCAAAGAACCTCGAACGGAAAGTCCGTCTCCCTTAAATTTCATTGGGGGGCCGACATTCTTCAAAGAGATACCGAACTGAAGGTTGTCCTTGTTCTTCTCCTTGTCCTTGCTACCCAAACGGGTTGTGTAAGAGATACCCGCATCGAATGCCACACCAGAAGCACTCAGGTTTGAGATACTCTGATTGATGATACGAATGGTGACACCTCCATTGATGGAATTGGAGAAGTTCTTCGCATACGAAACACCGATGTTCAAGTAGTTGGGAGAAAATGTACCGATTCCTCCTTCGGGAAGATCCGAAGTAGTGATGTCGATATCGCCAAAATTCATGTTCATGATGGCAAGCCCGATGACACCCGCCTCTCCTATCTTCTGAGAAAGTCCAAAGGAATTGATCATAACCCCAGACCCCACCAACCATTGGGTGTTTGAGAACAGCACCTCTGTCTTGGTGGTGAAAGCCATTCCGGCCACATTCAGATATTGGGCTTCAAGACCTCTAACACTGGCCGTGTTCGCACTGGCAAAGCCTGAACTTCTTGCCCAAGGATTGATCAATAACTCGGTGGCTCCAGCCTGACCGGCCCGATCAGGATTGCCCGCTGATGCAGAATGCATGAACATTCCTGTCAGAAGCCCAATGAAACCTATTCTTAAAACTCTTCTCATATCTCTTTTTTTCAATGAAAACCGTTAGATATTCTCTTCTATTAGAACGAATTCAGGTCAAGCTGACGAATCGTTCCGAACCATTTCACCACTTTTTCGCCAATACCAGGTGCATCCACATGGATCAGGTAAACCCCGCTGGCCACCGGTATCTTCTGGTGGTTGTTCAGGTCCCAATCGATGGAAGTGATCGGTGAGTCCTTGGTGAATCGTCTGACCAAGGTCCCGTTCACGGTATAAATACTCACCGTACACTCCTTAGGTAGATTGATGATCTTGATGATGCTTTCCAACTGATTCTGCTCATAACCTGAGTTTGCATAGTATGGATTTGGCACCGCTCTGATCATGTCCAAAGCGCTTTTTGCTGTTGTAAGATCGTTTCTCACAGTGGCAAAATCGGCAGTACTGAAGGTGTACATGGGCAAATTATCATTCTCTGCCTGACCGACAGACCAACCTGGAGAAAAGTTCTGCTTATATGGTTTGGTCACCCTTAGGTTGATCTTAACCACGTTCTCCAGCAATGTTCCGTTTTCTTCAAGCAAAGGCATACCGACCCACATGGCATCCTTGTAAACCCTTCGTTTTGAGGGATCGGCAGGGTCGAAATCGTTCTCCGACAGCTTGCTGTAAATGAAAGCTCCCTCATCGTAGGCCGGCACATCATCGGCAGGGTCATCTCCATTGTGACCGAATACATAAATGTAGTGGCCTCCACCAAAGATCGGGTTTGGAATAAAGTTCGGTATGTCAGGGTCAAAGAAATTTGAGAACAGCTCGCTGGTAGGATTCCAGACCATGTCGGCACCATTGCTCTGTCCCAGCCATGAATTTTCACCGAATGCCATGTTCAAACGTTCTCCCGTTTCAACATTGATCGCAAAGCCGGGGAACCAACCCATTCCCATGGTACCAGAGCCGTCAGGATTTCCTTCTTTGTCAACCGATGGGCTCATACGAAGGTTGAATCGTTTGGCACCTCCGATGGAAGGCACAAAATCGTCAGCAATTTCAAGAACTGGACAACGCGTCCATTTGTCTTTGTCGGCAGTTATCTCAACATCAACACTTGCCAAATTCTCCAACTTGTTCAGCGACTTGAACTTGCTCCATGTAGGCGACATCACGCTATCCATGTGGCTGGCCATTTTCCATGGCGCCCAAGAACCGTTCAGTACAGTTTCATACACTTGCTCTTCATCGCCTGTATAATCAGATTGTGCAGGGTAATCGGTGTTATCGAGTGAACCAGAGCGTATCCAGTTCAATGGAGAGGTTCCATCAACATCTGGAATTCCTGTCAACCAGAAGTTGTTTCCAAGGAAGGAAATCCTGCCATCGAGGTAACCATTTCCTTCATCCACATTTCCAGGGTCAATGGTCTGTTGTAAGAAAACTGACAGTCCCCATTCTGGTATCAATTGTTCGTTTCCGTTGGAAAGTCCAATTGGCTTTGTTGCCCAAACCGTATTGTCGTTCACACCTGGAATAGTTGGACATTCGCCACCGATGCATTGTAGCGACCAGTATGCGTCTGAAAGATCTGTGACATCCGTAGAATCGTGCATTTTGAACACGAATTCCGCATTCGGAAGATTCTTAGGGTCGATCACCTTGATATCAACAGGTCCTTGTCCGTTATCATAGGTGATCTGCTCTGAACGCCCACTGGAGCTGGCAAGAATATCGCGTACGCTTTCTCGAATAATAGAAACATCTCTTCCGCCATTTCCCTGCCCTTCAATACGTGTCAAACGTGGACCATCACCATAATTTGCAGAGAGTACGGTTCCACCCTGTTCAGGTGCATGTCGGTGAGGAATTCCTACCATCGGAACTATCGCACCTCCGAAGGCATTCTTACGACCGGCCAAGTAAGGCTTCTTCTGTCCGTCCAATTTAAGTGGGTCGTTCTGGTCGTAGTCCTTATAGTTATTGTAAGAATAAGAAACCGCCATGTAATAGTATTTCTTATGGTTTACCAATTGACGGTCGTTGGTAGCAAAAAGGTCTTGGGTCACTTGGAATGAATGTCTCAGTCCCTTGTCTTCTCCATCTACCATCTCCACTGGAATACTAGCATTCAGTTCTTCAGAGAAGGTGAAGTTTACAAGCTGGGCAATCGGTTCGTTAGTGACCGGATCGATGTTCTTGATGTCACACTGAGCAATCAATCGGGCCACATCAGGGTTTGTCAATTCAGAAGATGAAACACTTTCGTCCTTCAATTGGAATATCTGATAGCCTTCAAATCTGTAAACGTTATCCCAAGGAGGGTTTACACCATCAGGCGAAACAATGAACGGATCGATCTGTGCGTAATCCTCAAATCTGTTATTAGACGATGCGGGATTGAAAAGTGTAAGAACCAACTCCCTGTCCAGCTCCACGATACCCAATTCGGGCGCATCAGGACCATCAATAAGTACGAAGCAGTTGTCGAACAGGGCTTGAGCCTTGTCATCCACAATTCGAACCTTTTCTACTGATTCAAATGGATCAGATGCGTTGCTGGCGCGTGCCCAAACCACTCCTACAGTGATGTCGTTGACAGCTCCTGGCTCCAAGGTGAAAGGTCCGGCAGATTGCATGAAACGTCTGTCGAGTGGGGCATTACCAGCTGTTTGTTCGGTCCACAGCGGCTGTGGAACTCCATCGGTACCCCATCCACAAGGATCGGAATCGCCAGGGAACATGTATCCTGCAGGAACACCTACATCGCATCCACCGTTGGGATGACCGGTCTCTCCATAGCACATGGTTGCTCCATCTCTCCAAATTCCGCGCATGTAGTTGTAATAATCGGCTCCGGTTGCAGGATCTCCCTGAACACCAGCTGCATTGTTGTGATAAACAAAGCGTCTCATTCCGAAACGTTCGTTATCAATTCTGCCGTCTCCATATCCTACCCCTATTCCTCTATACACGATTCCGTCTTCGCTGACCGCCTGCGCCACTTCGCAATTGGTATAAAGCGGGTTGTCCACTCCATCATTGTCCTGATAAGGTCCTTGGAAGAAGTCGACCCCAACAGCAGGAGGATTGGCCCCATATTGCTGTGGTCCGCCTGTTCCGTCAACCGCAAAACCGTTATAGCAGTAGCCGAGACCCCTTCGCACATCACAACCAACGTAGTCATCGGTGGCAAAACCAAGATCGGGATCCACCCATTGGGCAAAATAGGTGTTTGTAAGTGTGAACGACCCACGGTTGATCAACTCGTAGTTGTAAAAGGTCATGTCGTTGATCTCATCGTTGGTAGAGAAGGCAAAAGCCTGTCCTCTGATCTCCATTCCGATCGGGTTTGCACCTGTTTCAGTGTGGATATTTCCCTTGTCGTTGAAAACCCACCAAAGTGTTTCGTCACCGAACAGTTTCACATCTCTTTCTAGAAGACAATCGAACTCGGTAGGATTGAGGTCGTAGAATGGATAATCTCCACCATCTTCAGGATTGTAGTTGCCACTTCCATCAGCATCGTAATAGGGGGCCAGGTTATAGTCCTGTCCCATGCTGATGTCGCCATGTGCGGGCCAGTTAAGGATGGAAGAAGGAATAACGTAGCCTGCATAGTCAACAGACACATCACAATCTGGATCCTGAGAACACAGATACCAACCTACGAATCGGTCAACTTCAGTTCTTGTGATCTGAAAGAACTTATCGTACTTCGAACAGGTTTCTGGATCGATCTCAGCAGTTGTAACGTTCAAAGGACCAGGCCAGAAATCATATCCATCTTGACGGAATCGAACAGCAGCAACCTTTAGCTGGTTGTTGACATCCACTCCCCCCATCCAAAGCGAACCTGCATAAAGCGCATGAACGCCTCCATTCTTCGGCACTTCATATCGTGCAGACCCCAAAAGGTCCCACCACATGTCGCCACCAGAATGAATCGTGGTCTTGACGTTATTCAGATCCAATTCGATGGACGTTGATGGTGGGGCACAATCGGCAGCAACGCCTTCCGGGCCAGCCACCTTGTTGCTTGAATTGCCAATTCCTTTGGTTTTTTCAGCGAACGACATTCCGGCTGAGCCGATAAGAAGCGCTGCAATGATGAAAGTTGAACGTTTGTTTGACATGACCTTAATTTTTTTTCTAAATCAATCAGAAGTTTAACATGATACCCAGTCTCACTCTCCTTGGTCGGGAGTAGTTGAATGGGTTGTTTACTGCCACTGCGTACAGGTCACGGAATGATTGTTCGTCAGTTTGAGATAGTATGGTAGGTTGATGTTCTGCGGCTGCTAGGTAACCATCATCGTCAGGGTTACCTGTTTTACGGTATACACCGAGCACATTCTGAGTTCCGAGAAGGTTCTGGATGTCAACATACAGGTTCAATGGTGAAGTTTTGGCTGGTTTTCCTTCCTTGCCTTTGTTCCACTTAATGGTGAAGTCCTTATCAATTCTCAGATCGATCCTGAACTGCCATGGTCTGCTCGAACCATTGATGGATCCATCCAGAAAAGCTGAACCACCGCCCAAAACGGCCGAAGTGGTGTTGGATTGTCTCGAGTACGGATTACCAGACCCTGCGCGGATGATGGCATTAACCCCGAAATTCTGCAGCCAGTTGATGGTCTTTCCTCCTTTGGTCACAGTTTTTGGTCCATCGTAGTCCTTACCCTCGCCAAAACGATAGTCGGCCGATACAACAAAATTGTGACGTTGGTCAAAATCGAGTGGTTGAATTACTCTAAGGTTAGGGAATCCGGCATTCACAAGGCTTGCTCCTGTTTCAACATTCGAACCCGTTCCATCAGCAAATTGAAGAGTGTAGGCAATTCGCATTTGCAGGCGCTTGGTTCTTCTAAGATCATACGAGATCGTAAGACCTTTTACGGTTCCGAAATCGAGGTTTCCAAAGGTGGTGTAGGTTCGAGGATACGCTTCAGAAACCCGCACAGTAGCAATCTGATTTCTCATTTCGCGATAGAATCCGTTCAATTCTATGGCAGAACGCTTTCCAATGGTCTGCTTGAATCCGATGGCGTATTCAATGGTTGTTTCTGGCTTCAGATCAGGGTTGTTCACACGGTCACTTCGGTTGTTGATGTACAGATAATCGATCATGTCCAACCGGTTTCCGGTTGAAGGACGCTGCGTAAGCACATCATAGTTGGCATAGAAAAGTGCGCTTTCAGAGATCGGGAAGGAGAAGGAAATCCTCGGCATCACGTTCACCTGCGGCACATAATCCTTGAAAGCTGTAGACGAAATCGTGCTTTGTGAAGGATCGACCAGATAAGGAGCGATACCGCTACCAGTTCTAAGTACCGATGGGTCAGATATCTCTGTTCCTGCAGCGTTGTACCACACATTTCCTTCACGATATCCAACGATCGCTGTCGGGTTCTGAACATCGTTCACGTAAACAACTGCTGAATTGCTGATGTTGTTCGGATGATCAACCGCATTGCCGGCCAAATTGGTCACTTCTCCGGCAGTGAAAGCCTCATAGAACAGGAAAGGGTCCTTCAATACCTTCTGGTTTGCATCATAACGGTCTACACGCACACCGACCCTGAAGATCAGGTCTTTGAAGGTGAATTCGTCTTGGATGTAACCTGCAAGATAAATGGGTTCGAAGGCACCGATCTTTCGGGTAAAGTTTCCGAACTCATCTCGTTCAGTGAAGAAATCATCGAACGTTGGTTTCGACTTCAATTTCTTACCTGTGTGGTCGAAACCATAATAGGCAACAAGGTTATTTCCGTTGTTCAACAATTCGTCTGCGCTGAACCAGTTGACGTCAAAGAAATCCGGGTCATAAGAATCGATATCGATAAAATCTGTTCCGGCAGGATCCAATCCAAGACCTTTTCGGATGTTGTAATCAACAAAATACTGACCCACACCAAGTGCACCACCGTTCGGATCTGGTGTATAAAGTTCGTTGTAAGAAATGGTATCGGTGTAGTTTCCATTGGCATCAAAATGGATGATCGGATTGTCCGTATCCTGTTGGGCCAGATGGCTGTTCGCATATTGTCTGGTAAGGGTCCAAAGTGCATAAGGCGAATAACCGACAAATGCATCCTTTCGCTGTTCGTATTCAAATCCAAGCGAAATTGAGTGGGCCTTGACATCGAACGAACCAGTGGCCATGACACGGAACTGGGTCTGATCCAACTGGCTGAAGCTGTTGTATTGGGTTCCGGTATTGCTCCATATTCCATAGACGCTTCTAGGTTGGTCACCGTTTCGCAGTGCCCCTCGGTCCTGCTCGATCTGGGTAAGGTTCTCGTAAAAGCCTTCTGCTTCCGGATTCAGATCATAATATTGTCTGGTGTAGGCAGAAAGATCTTCGTTGATGGTCGAAGCCTCGAAGGTGACCATGGTATCACGATATGGGCCTTGAATGAATCCTGGAAGGCCTGTGGTAGGGTCAATTCCGAACGAATAGGTCTTCTCGCGATTTCGGGTGAATTTTCCTACGTATCCGTATCGGAACAACTCGTCCTTGTGCTCATCATCCCTGGTCTCTTGCTGAAAACTGGAGTAATCGGCCTGAATGCTGTAGTACGCACTTCCAATTGCTGATTTCTTAGCGGTTTCACCTTCTTCTGGAGCCTTAGGCGTGAATCGCTGGGTGAAGCGACCATACACCCTCCATGTCTTGTTCACAAGTTCTCCATTGTTGTTAAAGTTGAACAT
>CAMCFW010000083.1 GCA_945874195.1 Chryseobacterium gleum | reverse complement strand
ACAACTTTTTAATTCTATTCAAAGAAAGCGCAGTTTCCTGTGCATCGGTCTCGATACCGAGCTTGCAAAACTGCCCCGTCACCTGCTGGCGTACCAGGATCCGGTCTACGAGTTCAACAAGCGGATAATTGACGCCACACAGGATCTTTGTGTTGCCTATAAACCGAACGTGGCCTTCTATGAGGCACATGGTTTTGAGGGCTGGCTTTCGTTGGAAAAGACCGCACAGTACATTCCATCCGATATTTTCAGACTGGCCGATGCCAAGCGTGGAGATATCGGCAACACCACAAGGCAATATGCGCGGGGTTTTTTCGATCAGATGAATTTCGATGCCATTACCCTTTCGCCCTATATGGGTTCAGACAGTGTGTTGCCCTATCTGCAATATAAGAACCGCTGGGTGGTGCTTTTGGCGCTCACCTCCAATGATGGCGCAGCCGAATTCCAGTATCTGAAGACCGAGAATGGGTCGCTCTACGAAGAAGTTCTGAGGCAGGCGAAGGAGTGGGGAAACATCGATAATACCATGTTCGTGGTAGGTGCCACTAAGGCCGAACTTTTAAAGAATGTGAGGCAGATCGTTCCCGACCATTTTCTGTTGGTACCGGGAGTCGGTGCGCAAGGAGGAAGCTTGCAAGAAGTGGCAAAATATGGATTGAACCAGAAATGTGGCCTATTGGTAAATGCTTCACGTTCCATCATCTTTGCAAGCAGTGGCGAAGATTTTGCTGAAGCCGCCCGTGCTGAAGCACTAAAAATTCAAGCTGAAATGGCCGCCATTCTGGATCAGGCCGGATTATAATTCCCAGTTTGCGAAATTGCTGAAGGATCCACGAACTTTAGCTTATGCAATATCCTAAGGAAGAACTGCTGCATCACATCTGGCAACATAGATTGTTCCAGGCACAGACACTGAGAACAACCGATGGGCTATCGTTGGAACTTGTTCGCCCCGGCAGATTGAACACGGATTCAGGACCCGATTTTAGAGATGCGAGAATAAGGACCGATGGAACCGAATGGGCCGGTAACGTGGAGATCCACGTTCGCGCTTCCGATTGGCTCTTGCACCGACATCAGAATGATGATGCGTTTTCCAACATCATTCTCCATGTTGTGTTTGAAGATGACCTGAAAACACCCCTCGGCCCTTTTCCTACACTTGAACTGAGGGGGCTCATTTCCGATCAGGTTTTGAGAAGGTATCAGCACCTAAGCACCTCGGTCGATGAGCTTGCGTGCGCCCCGTTGTTCATGGAAGTGCCCGGCCCGGTCCGCTCCATTTGGCTCGATTCCTTACTGATCGCTCGCCTACAACGCAAGTCAGAATGGATGGAACGTGTGGTGGAGCATAATGAGGGCGACTTAGAGCAGGCCTTCATGGCCGTTCTTTTCCGCGCCTTCGGAATGAAGGTGAATGCGGAGCCGTTCGAACTTCTGGCCCAGGCCACCCCCTGGAAAGTGCTGGGCAAACATCAGGACAACCTATTTCAGTTGGAAGCGATCCTTTTTGGGAATGCCGGATTTTTAGAGGACCCAAAGGACGACCATCAGCTTCAGCTCAAGACAGAATACGACTTTCTCAGGCACAAGTACGACCTTCGGCCCATGGACCGGAAACTGTGGAAATTTCTTCGGCTTCGACCGGCCAATTTCCCAACCCTTCGCATTGCCCAACTCGCTGCCCTGTTTCAACGGACGGGTGCTTTTCTTAACTGGTTTTCGCGTCCGCAGATGCACTTGGAATTGGAAGCATTGCGAGTGATTCCGTCAGAATATTGGAGGACGCATTACAGCTTCGGGGTCGAGACCAAAAGGTCTGCGAAGCAGATCGGGGCAGCCATGGCCCAGCAGCTCGTCATCAATTCGGTGGTGCCTTTCTTGTTCGTAACGGCCCAACGCGAAGCACGACCCGAACTGCGCGACAGTTCGCTGGCCATACTTCAACAGTTGAAGCCTGAACAGAATTCGAAGGTGCAATGCTTTGAACGATCGGGCATGCGACCCACGAATGCGGGCGAAACGCAAGCCCTCATCGAGCTCAAAACCAACTATTGCGACCACAAAAAATGTTTAATTTGCAGCATCGGAGCCAATATTCTCAAACGCGATCAATGAGTTCTTCGGATAAATCAAAGCTGGTTTCGTTGCTCGAACTGCAAGTGTTTGGAGTATGTTCGTGGCTTGGCGAAAAACTAGGCATGCAGGCCACCCGCATTCGTTTGTACTTCATTTATCTATCGTTCTTCACCTTCGGGTCGCCAATTATCGTGTACCTCATGTTCTCGTTCATTCTCGAGCACAGGCATTATTTTAAACCAACGGTGCAGCCCAAGCGCAGAAAAGTGTGGGATCTTTGAACCTCCGATCGTAAATTATCAGCACATTGAAAAGAATACTCGTGACCGGTTCCAACGGATTGTTGGGGCAGAAGCTGGTCTATAAGCTCAAGGACCGAACGGATGTGGAACTGATAGCCACCGCTCGAGGTTCGAACCGATTGGTAGACCAGACAGGCTATTTATTCCGGTCGATGGATATTGAAGACCGCCAAAGTGTGGATGCAGTGATTGATACTGTGAAGCCTCATCACATCATCCATACCGCAGCAATGACCCAAGTGGACGATTGCGAGTTGGACCACGCGGCCTGCGACCGCGCCAATGTCGATGCCGTTCAATACATCGTCAATGCAGCCGAGCGCAACAACAGTCATCTCGTTCACATATCCACCGATTTCATCTTCAACGGAAAGGAAGGGCCATACGATGAGCAAGGCGTGGCGGACCCGCTCAGCTACTACGGCAACGCCAAGTGGAAAGGCGAACTTATTATACAGCAAAGCAAGTTGCAATGGGCCATTCTCCGAACCGTGCTCGTTTACGGCATCGTGGATAACATGAGCCGGTCCAATATCGTGCTTTGGGCCAAGGGCGCTCTGGAAAAGGGCAAGCCGATCAATGTGGTCGATGATCAGTTCCGTTCACCGACTCTTGCCGAAGACCTTGCCGATGGCTGCATTCTCGCGGTGGACCGCAATGCAACGGGCATCTACAACATTTCGGGCAAGGACCAGTTCGCCATCATCGATCTTGTGCGCGAAGTGGCCGACCACTACGGATTGGACAGGAACCTGATCAATCCCGTTTCGTCCGAAACGCTCAATCAACCCGCCAAACGTCCACCCATCACCGGATTCATCCTCGACAAGGCAAGACGTGAACTAGGCTACGAACCCCACAGTTTCAAAGAAGGAATGGCACTGATGGACGCTCAGATCAAGGCAATGAAGGGGTAATTGACGAACACTTCCGCATGGGCGGTTATTGGTCTGAATCATTACATTTAACGCTCTAATAATATAGTATGTCACAGAAAGAAGCTTGGGGTTCGCGCATCGGACTCATTTTGGCCATGGCCGGCAACGCGGTAGGACTGGGGAACTTTCTCCGTTTTCCCGTTCAGGCCATCAACAATGGAGGCGGAGCCTTCATCATTCCTTATCTCGTCTGTTTCCTGCTCATGGGTATTCCGCTGCTGTGGATCGAGTGGAGCACAGGCCGATTCGGAGGCAAACGTGGCGACCATAGCACGCCTTTCATCCTCCACAATCTCGACCCCAAGCGTTCGCTGTGGAAGTACATAGGCGTGTTCGGAATCTTTACCAACATCGCTGTGGCGGCCTATTATTGCTACATCGAGAGTTGGACCATGGCCTACGTCATGCACTCCATCATGGGCACATTCCAAGGTATGGGCCAGACCGAAGTGGCCGCCTTCTTCGGCAAATATGTCGATGTGATGCAGAGCACCACAGGCATTCCGTATGAGGCCGTTGTTTTCTTCGTGCTGTGTATTCTTCTCAACACCTGGATTCTTTCGCGCGGACTTGATGGCGTAGAGAAGGCCGCCAAGATCGGTATGCCGCTGCTCATCATCTTCGGATGTTTCCTTGCTTATAAAGGGCTCACGCTTGGCAACTCTGGCGCCACGCCCGAACATCCCGATGCCAGTGCTTGGGCAGGTCTCAACTTCCTTTGGACGCCTCAGTTCGACTCGCTGCTCAATCCCAAAGTGTGGCTTGCCGCTGCCGGACAGATATTCTTCACGCTCTCGTTGGGCATGGGTTCCATCCAATGTTACGCGTCCTATGTACGTTCTAAGGATGACATCGCGCTCAATGCCGCTTCTGCAGGGTTCATGAACGAATTTGTGGAAGTGGTGCTCGGTTCATCTATCGTTATTCCGATCGCTGCCGGATACCTCGGCCTCGACTGGGTGAAGGAGAATGCTGGCTTCGGTATGGCGTTTCAGACCATGCCTTATCTCTTTAACAACTGGGGACCAATTCTCGCCACAGTGGCGGGTGTCATGTGGTTCGGACTGCTGTTCTTCGCAGGCATCACGTCTTCGTTGGCCATGGGCACCCCGTGGATGGGCTTCATGCGCGATGAGTTCAAATGGACGCAGAAACAGGGTGCGTGGTCGTTCGGACTCATCGTACTCGTTCTCGGCCTTCCAACCGTGCTCTTCTTCCAGCAGGGCGTTTTCGATGAGTATGATTATTGGGCGGGAACAGTCTCGCTCGTAGTGTTCGCCCTTGTCGAATCCATCCTCTTTGCGTGGGTATTCGGCATGGACAAGGGATGGAAGGAGATCAATCAAGGAGGCGACATCAAGGTTCCCACATTCTTCCGTTTTGTCATCAAGTTCATCACTCCGGTAATGTTGCTCTTCGTGTTCATCGGTTCGCTCATCACGCCAAAGGGCAACGATTGGATCGGAGCGAAAACCAGCCTTTTCTCCGGCAACGGTTGGCCGTTGGACAACTCATCGCTCATCAAGCAGATCACCAATTCGGGACTGAAAGAACAGATCGCAGCCGCCACCGATCCCGCCATCATCGCCTCGCTCAACGAGAAGCTGTTCTACATATCGGGTGCCCGCATCCTGTTGTTGTCGCTCTTCTTGGCCATCTGCGGATTGGTCTATGTTGCTTATCAGAAACGCCTTAAAGCTGCCAAATGAACACTACAGCCTTAGTTCTCATGGTGTCGACCATGACCCTCGTCACCGTCATTACAGTCTATTTCTTCGTCCGTGTGCTGCGAACGCCTCCGCGCCCCGAGCCCGATAGCTACAAGGAAAATGATGATGAGCCGAGATGATGGGGCCATTCATTCTAACCCCAACGTCAAGCAAGAACTGGCCCGCTATCTGGCAGCCATCAAAGCAAAATGACCCTCATTTATGCTAATGGCGTTACCCCAATAAAGGGGTCGGGCTTTCCGCTCATACTCCTCGGTCGCGCTCAAAAGCGCGCCCTGTGGGGTATCCGCTTCAATCCCTAACGCGGTCCACACCTAAAGCTCAGTAGCCGAATTCCGAAGTTCACTGCACCGAAATTTGCGTGCACTTCATATCTTGCTCTGGTCTTTCAGCAGTATAGCATGTTGCCAGAATGGTTCAAGGAATATCTATCTTTTCATCGCACAGAACGGTGGGGTACCATCATTATTTCCTTTCTCATCTTGGTCCTCATCGCCTTCAACATCTATCAGCGTGTTTTCTGGCAGGCCGATATGGAGAAAATGAGCTTGAAGTATGGTCAGACCATACTCGAATTCCAGCGGCAGACTGATTCCCTCACTTCGGTTCACGATGCTCCCGCACCATGGATTCCGCAGCCCGTCAACCTGTTCAAGTTCGACCCCAATACCCTCGATAGTGCCGGTTGGGTGTCGCTGGGATTCAGTCCGAAACAGACTCATTCCATTCTCAAATACCGAAACGCAGGCGCCAAATTCCGAAAGCCCGAAGACCTCAAAAAACTGTTCATGGTTGACGAGGCGAAGTATGCCGAGTTGGAACCCTTCATCGCCATCAACCCATCAACCCTCCAAACTACTCCCAAAAAGGAATTTGATCGCCCCAAATGGCAACGGCCTGCGTTCGAACTGCCGCATGTCGAACTCAATTCGGCCGACACCACCGAACTGATGAAACTGAAAGGCATTGGAAGCTCGTTTGCCAAGCGCATCGTCAAATACCGCGAATTGCTGGGCGGATACACAAGCAAGGCGCAGGTCTTAGAAGTATATGGCATGGACACCGTGCGCTTCAATCCAATTGCAGCACAACTTGTGGTCGATACCTTGGTCCGCGTGCGCATCAACATAAACACGGCCGAAGCCAAAGAGCTCATGAAGCATCCGTATATCGATAAGAACCAGGCGGTGGCCATCGTCAACTACCGCACCCAGCATGGCCCCTTCCGCTCCGTGGCCGACCTTCAGAAGATCCATCTCTTCAAAGGCCAGAGCTATACGCTGGCCGCACCCTATCTCAAGGTACAATGATGGAGAGGCAATTGCCTCTTCGCTGTCTCCTCACCCCCGTCATTCCGATAGCTATCGGAACGAGTAGGCCCTTTTTGGGGACGTATCGAGAACCCATGACCACCTGTTCCCTGACCCACTGAAAGCCTGACTCCCTAATTGACAATCACCTTCTCGTTCTCCACCCTGCCATCAACCATCATCACACGCACAATATAAAGCCCCGAGTTGAGGCCGCTCACCTCCACCGCATTGCCAAAAGGCCCTTTCATCTCACGCACCAACTTGCCCGATGCCTCCATTAGCTGCACCCGGTGCATGTCTGCACCTGAAATGGTGAACGTGCCGGAGTTGGGGTTGGGGGTGATGCGAATATCTTTCGCATAATTTTCGTTTACCAATGATTTACCCGACTGAAAAGACCTTTCTTCATCTGGTTGGTCTTCAAGATTGTCAGTAGCTTCAAGTCGCCACCCAGGCGCGTTGTCAGGGCATGCGTCATAATCATTGACACCACCATACCCATCAAACCGTTTAAGTTCCATGTGTATCTCATCCTCATCTGACGCAATTACTCTGAGGCCACCAGGATATACCCGTATGCCCGGTCCTAAAACAACGTTAAGGTTCCAAGGGGGATTAATAGCTGATGCGCAAGGCAATGTTGTACCGGCTACAAGATGAACGTTGCCACCATGGTAAAACAAATCGTCAGTACCTACAGAGATAGACATGCCCATAATTCTATTAGCAGAACCATCTAGATTCCCTTTTAAACAGTCAAAGATAAGCTTGTGAGGAACCGGGTTGGCGTTAAGGAGAGAGCCTGGGCCGGACGGCAGAGTATTCTGCGGGCTGCTTGCACAAGGAGGAAGCGCACCTCCAACACAGGTGGGGCATGGCCCGCCACAATCAAGGCCCCATTCTCCATTATTCCAAATGTGGTCATCACAAGAAGGCTCAGCCCCACCGCAAGCATTATTTGTGTTCAAAAAATTAGGTCTCAGTGATTGACAGATATACAGCATGAATGTAGCCTGATCGAACGTGAACTCATTGGTACAATTCTCATAGTTATAATGCATGTAATTTCTGATGGGGTCAGTCAGATCGGGCGAGTCATTACTGCACGTGTTCACATCACTACTGCATCCTGTCCACCAAGTTTCTACAGGGCAATTAGGGTCAGTTTCTCCATCGGGTGCATAAGAAATACAGCAAGGTGGAGTGTCGCACATTCTATCGCCATTCCAAGAGCACTCATCATCTTGACAAGCCGGGCCCGAAGATGGATCGTCCCAGCTAAGCTGATCACCAAATCGGCTGAAGGTGTGCAATAGACCCATATAATGACCAAATTCGTGAACTAAATTTTTCCCCTCTGCGTCAGATGAACTTAGAGAGTATCTTGAAGGAATAAAACTATTATACTCCACGATTATACCGTCAATATTTTCCTCCCAGCTTGCAGACCAAGGCAAAAACGTTTGACCTATTATCGAGGGGTCAGCCATATCCAGTACAAGAATATTCAAGTATCGAGTAGGGTCCCAGTTGTTCGCGTGTAGGGCACGCGTTGGTTCATAACGCTCATAAGAGCCGTACGGAGCACTTGGGTCGACCATCTCAAAAGGACCAGCTACATCGTCCCATACAATGACACCCGAGGTAGGATTTCCGTCTGGGTCTTCACTGGCGAGACATAGTTTAAATAAGACATCCCAGCCATCCCCATCTCCAATGGTGTTCGGAGTCTTTCGTAAGCAGTAGTTCGCATTTGTCAGAGCCTGATTGACTTCCGCAATTAGATCTGTAG
>CAMCFW010000082.1 GCA_945874195.1 Chryseobacterium gleum | reverse complement strand
GCCAAAGGATATTACGAAAACCATCCGGAATCGGTGGTGTTTGAATCGTTCAATAGCTTCCGTCCGGTTTGGATCCTTTCTGCTTGGAAAGAAGGCGAACTATGGACCTCGCTGCACGGTATTCTTCCGCTGACAAGTGACGGAGGCTTTTTAGTGCTTCCTGTTCTCTTGATCATTTCCATTGCCCTTATCCGCCTCGACCCAAAGAAGGGTTTTGGCTTGATCGTCTGTACGCTGACCATTATCGTGGCTTTCGGACATTCGCGCGTTTATGCTGGAAACCAGGATCTTTTCTATTCAACATCGCGATTCTGGCTTGCCGTTCCACTGGTATTGAGTTTAGCACTGGCTTGGCTTTTTTCTAATGCCAAGCTGAACCGATGGCCGGCACTGATACTTCTTGTTCTGGCAGTTGCGAACGTATCGGTCAAACAGTCCGGAACCCACGCCCTTTTCCTTGCTGAACAAGAGTCGATCATTGGCCGAGAAGTTCCTCGAATGTCCATTGATCGAATTGAAGACCATTGCGACCTGATCGATAGTGTGGCCACGGCCAACCATGCCGATCTGGTCATCTACCTTGCTGGACCGGATGCGTTCGGCCATGCACCACAATTTTTCAATTACGGCTGCCGCTTTCTGAATAGTGAAAGCCCTTTATCGTTCATGGAAAAGAACGACCGACTTACTTGGCAACTACAAGACCTAGGCAATAGAACAGACATGACCATTCTGCTCCATGGAAATCTAAATTGGTCTAACGTCCCCGAAGATGTTGTGCCTGAAATGGTTCAAAGTATCGTCCCAATGGCCGTTGTTAGAAATTATCCTGGATCGGTTTTCGAACTTTTGAATGCATTGAACTCTGAATACGAAACGAAGAGAAGGAGAATTCTGACCAATAAGTCATCGGTTGATTGAACCGGATGACGTTTGCTTATCATTGCAGCACTGAATGGGAAAGATAGATTTTGACAGATTTGTGCTCGACAATGGACTTACTGTCCTCGTTCATCACGATAGTTCGACACCGCTGGCCTGCCTCAATATCATGTATGATGTTGGGTCGCGCGATGAGGACCCCGACCGCACCGGATTTGCCCACCTTTTCGAACATCTGATGTTCGGTGGGTCTGCCAATATTCCAGATTACGATGGTCCTTTGCAACTGGCCGCTGGGCAGAACAATGCCTTCACCTCCACCGATATCACCAATTATTACATAACCCTTCCGGTACAGAATCTGGAAACAGCATTCTGGTTGGAAAGCGACCGGATGCTCAACCTTGCTTTCACCGAAAAAAGCCTTGAAGTGCAGCGCAATGTGGTCATCGAAGAGTTCCGACAGCGCTACCTCAATCAGCCCTATGGCGATGCTTGGTTGCTCATGCGTCCTTTGGCGTTCTCCACGCATCCTTATCAATGGGCCACCATCGGCAAGGAGGAGAAACATATTGAAGAGGCCACCATGCCCATGGTGAAGGCTTTTTTTGAGAAACATTATCGGCCAAAGAATGCCATTATGGTGGTGGCCGGAAACGTGGACACCCCTCAGGTGAAAGCGCTTTCTGAGAAATGGTTCGGCCCAATTCAGAAAGGTGAAAAACCCGTGAGAAAACTGCCGAAAGAACCCATTCAGGCACAGGCAAAACGACTGGAAGTTGAACGGCACGTTCCGTTGGATGCCATTTACATTTCGTGGCACATGTGTGGGAAAGAGCACGATGATTATTTCGCTTGGGATCTTCTTTCAGATATACTTGCTGCCGGTCAATCAAGCAGATTATACCTGAAATTGGTGAAGAAAAAACGGCTCTTCACCTCGCTGAGTGCGTTTGTGATGGGCGAACGTGACCCCAGCCTTTTCACCATTGCTGGACATGTTTCGCAAGGTGTTTCGGTGGCGGTGGCCGAACAGGCCATATGGGATGAGGTGGAACTTCTGAAAGTGGAACTTGTAAACCCCCGTGAATTTGAAAAGATCAAGAACCAAGTGATCTCTAATCACGAGTTTTCGCAAATGGATCTTTTGAATCGGGCCATTGGTCTGGCCTATCACGAACTTTTAGGCGATGCGGAAGCAGTAAATTCCGACATCGAAAAGTATGAGCGTGTACAGCCATCAGACATTCAGACCATCGTGAAAACAAGCCTGACCAGAGAGAATTCGTCCACCTTGATCTATAAAAGCAAAAGCTGATGCTGGACCGAACACAATTTCCGGCCTTTGGTAAAATTGAGAAGATCGATCTTCTAGAACCCAAAGTGCATCATCTTGACAACGGACTCCCTGTCTTCGGCATTAACGCAGGAGCGCAAGACGTAATAAAGGTGGAATTGGTATTCGGCATAGGAACCGCAACTGACGACCTGCTTACGGCCTCAACCACCGTTCGATTGCTAACCGAAGGAACCGGAAAACGATCGGCCGCAGAAATTGCAGAATCGGTCGATTTCTATGGTGCACATATTCAAAATGAGGTATCGCACGATGAAAGTTCACTATCTCTTTTCACCCTGAACAAGCACCTGAAAAACACCATCGGCACATTGGCCGAGGTTTATTCAGACCCTTCGTTTCTTGAGCGGGAAGTGGAAACATATGTATTGAAAAGTCAGCAGGAAATGCTGGTGAACCAAGAAAAGGTGAGCTATCTGGCCTCGAAGGCTTTCAGCGCCACTCTTTTCGGTGCGCAACATCCATACGGTCGTTCGGCTGAGGTTTCTGACTATGAGAAATTGAACCGTGGCAGATTGATAGACTTTCACCAACGTCACATTCACAACGCACTGAACTACATATTGGTGTCCGGCAAATTGAATGACCAGACATTGGTTGAACTAAATACACACTTCGGACAGGCTTCGAGGAGCACGCATGAAAAGGAGATTATAAAAATAGGCCGGTCAGAAAAACATTTGGTTCATGTGGAAAAGGCAGATGCGGTTCAGAATGCTATTCGGATGGGTAGGGTGCTTTTTGCCAGAACCCACGCGGATTATGTGGGCATGCAAATGCTGTGTACTGTGCTGGGGGGCTATTTCGGTTCGCGGCTAATGGCCAACATACGAGAAGACAAGGGCTATACCTATGGCATAAATGCTGGAATGGTTAGTCTGAAAAACAGTGGTCATCTGTCCATTTCCACCGAAGTTGGGGCTTCTGTGTGCGATGCGGCCATTAACGAGATCCATTTCGAAATTGAACGGATAAGAAAAGACCTCATTCCTACTCAGGAACTCGAACTTGTGCGCAATTACATGTTGGGTTCCATTCTTAAAAGCATTGACGGACCGTTCAACATTGCCAGCAAATGGAAAGGCTACATCAAACACGACCTTGGATTGAATGCCCATCACGACCTGATAAGACAGGTGAGGACCATGACTCCCGAACAACTTCGGATCTTGGCCAACAAGTATCTTCAAAAGGATGAACTTATATTGATAACAGCCGGAAGATCTAACTGATTGACGCAACTTCGCTTACGAAATTGCGTTCTCCTTTGGCGTTTGAAACCTGATCCCGAAGGGTAATAATGTGGTAATTTAGCGGATTAAGCTTGTGTAGCTCAAAATGGATCGGACCAAGGTCGTTTTAAAATTATTCCTGATCGTGTTGTTGTCGCTTGGCGTTCAGCGGCAAAAAGCCTTGGCAAGCCACATTACAAGTGGCGACCTTTATTGGGTGTGTGTGCAAAGTGGTCCTGATGCAGGTAAGTTCATTTTTTACATGACGGCCTACCGTGACTGCTCCATTCCGAATCAGACCATCGTGGCGCCTCAACTTGCCGTTTCCAATTGCCCAACGCTGACCAGTTTGGCCTTGACCCTGGTTTCCCAGACTGATGTCACTTCAAGTGCGTGCGGATACACATGTGCCGATGGGATTGAAGATATTTCTGTTCAGCAGTACATATTCGCCTCAGCACCAGTGGCCATTCCTGGACCTCCACCACCACAAGGTTATGTGTTCACCTACGAGGCTTGTTGTAGAAACGATGTACAGAACTTGGTAAACTCCACCTCGCAAAATTTCAATTTCAGTGTGACAATGTACCCCTACAATAATCAGAACACGGATCCGTGTTTTGATTCGAGCCCACAGTTTGCCGAAAATCCAAGTTCGTTGCGCTGTTCCGGTTACGAACTGAGATACAACAACAATGCAATTGATCCCGATCAGGATTCGTTGAGCTATTCATTTGCTCCAGCACTCGGCACGTCCGGCTCTCCTATACAATATGAGCCCGGTTTCAACGCCAATTCGCCACTGCCGGGCCCCAATACCATCACATTAGATCCAGTAACGGGTCAATTTCAGTATCTGTCTAATGCCGGCATACAGGGCAGTTATTCGATGATAGTGGCTGTTGACGCTTGGCGCTGTGGTCAACTTAAATCGCGCACCATTCGCGAGATGACGGTTTCATTCGTTGCCTGTTCGACACCCAACTCGATCCCGAACATTAATGCGCCTATTTGGTCGGCACCAGGCACAGCAATCGGTTATGAAGTGACGGTTGAGGCTGGGGATCTGGTCAACTTCACGATATCTGCTGTTGACAACGACCTAAACGCTGGGGTTCCGCAGATCATGTCGTTCACGGCAGAGGGTTCGCAGTTCGGAACCGGATTTACGAATGCGAATGCCGGATGTTTGAACGCACCCTGCGCCACGCTCAGCAATATCAGTCCGCCTGCAACCGGTTCTGGTACCATTTCCACCACCTTCAATTGGCAGACCTCCTGTGATCACGTGGCCTCCTATAATGCCTGCGCAAACCTATCATCCACCTACAATTTTCTCTTTAAAGTAGAGGACGACTTCTGTCCTGCAAGCGGCTCCACCATTGTGAACGTTTCCGTGACCGTGCTGGGAGAACCTGTCGTTGACAGCCCCGACCCCCATTGTGTGAGCACAGCTGCTAATGGAGATATAACCCTTAGTTGGCAACCCGTAACGGACAACTTTATTCCGCCCTCGTTCGTTGAGTATGTTATTTATCACAGCCTATCTGCCTCGGGTCCTTTTCAGCAGATCGGTACCATAGGCAATATTGCGACCGGAACCTACACTCACGCGGCCGGAAACCCAGTGGTTGCTCCTACCACAAGTGGACCCAACTTCTATTACATCCGGACAAAATCGGGATGTAATAACGCTCAACTTGATGCCGCTGTCGATACGGTTTCCTCCATCTACCTAACCCTCACAAATGCAGGGACCACAGCCAATTTGAACTGGACTCCCGTTGCTTCGCCCCCTCTCCCGTCCTCAAACGGGAACGGACAAGGGCTTTATCAGGTCTTTCGCGAATATCCTATCGGAACCTGGACTCAGATAGGAACCACCTTCGGTTTGAGCTATGTGGACCCTGTGGTCTGGTGTCAGGAACAAGTGAATTACCGTATAGACCTGACAGATAACCTGCCATGCACTTCAGTTTCGAATGTCGTTGGAGATATTCTGAACAATCCGGCCATGCCCGACCCACAGGCCATCGATTCCGTTTCGGTTGACAAGGCTACTGGATTGGCCACCATAGGCTGGTCGCCCAACGCCCAATTGAATGTGGTGGAGTACATCATTGAGCAGAATCCTGACCTGGTGGCTTGGGGCGAGGTCTTTACAAACGTTGGCTACAACAATACATTTTGGACGAATCCTAACTCGTTGGCATCCACGCAATCCGAATATTACCGATTGAAAGCCACCAACAACTGCGATGTTACGGGAACACCTGACGGCTTTCAGCGCACCATGTTCTTAACCGTTACCCCCAACGGATGTGAACGCTCGACCGATCTGCAATGGAATTCGTATGATAATTGGCCTGGAGGAGTATTGCGCTACGATATCTACGCTTCGCAGGACGGAGCGCCTGCGGTTCGGGTCGGACAAACAGCAGACACCACACTGGGTTTCACTCATACAGGATTGAACGAAGAAGCCAATTACTGTTATTGTGTGCGTGCGGTTCAGAATGCCCCCACGGCATTCACTTCTTCCTCCAATCAGGTCTGCGTGTTAATTAAGGTTCCGAAACGACCCGAATACAGCTACAACTACAACACTACCGTTCAGCCTACCAACAACGGGGTGGAAGAATATTTCTTTGTTGACAGTACGGCCGGATACATCGGTTTCAAGATCGAACGCGGAAAAACCCCTGAAACAATGACGGATCTTTGGTTCGTTCCCTTCGATCTGAACACCCGATTCTATAGTTATACCGATGCATCGGCCCGCCCATCACTTTACAGTTACTATTATTCCATCATAGGCGTTGACAGCTGCGACATGAACGCAGATACACTGAACATGTCGCGGACCATTTTGCTTGAGGCAGAAGCCCAATCTGACCGTACCAACACGCTTCAGTGGAATGCCTATGAAGGTTGGCGAGGACCCATCACGGCATATAACATATACCGTAGCGTTGATGGTCCATACGAATATCTCCGAACCGTTCCGCCCGGACAGTTGACACTGACCGATTCTATTCAGGACATTATCATTGGTGAAGGGAACTTCTGTTATTACATTGAGGCAGTAGAAGGACCTTCACTTCCCATCGGATCTCCTGATCCCGTGCTTTTCCAAGAATTGAGCGAATCGAACCGTGCCTGTGCCAAACAGACTCCCAACGTATTCACACCAAATGCGTTCATGCCCGAAGGGATCAATAATGTATTCAAACCCGTGACGATCTACGTGGACGCTGCAAGCTATCTGTTTCAGGTCTACAACCGATGGGGGCAGCGCATCTTCGAAACCACCGACCCGAATGAAGGTTGGAATGGGTCGTGGAAAGGAAAGTCTGAACCACAGGGCGCTTATGTTTATTACATCAGTTTCGTGTCTTCGAGCGGTCAATCCTATTCTAAAAGTGGTACGATAACGCTTATCCGATAGGTGATAGGTATCTGATTCGCTAAATTTGTTGTTCTCGAACCAAACCGAATGAGAAGACCATTTACAATTTGTTTCCTCGCACTGATGGTGCTGGGCAGCGCTGCAGTTGCACAGCAACTCCATTGCGGAACTTCAGAAAAAATGGCCGAACAACTGGCCCTGAATCCCGAACTGGCTGCCGCCCGCAACAACATTCAGGAGTTTACCGAACGTTGGATAGCCGAGAACGGAAACAAGACCGACCGCGCGGTGGTCACAATTCCGGTGGTGGTGCATGTGGTTTATTCCACTACCGCACAGAACATTTCTGACGAACAGATACAATCGCAGATCGATGTGCTGAATGAAGATTACAGGGCTATGAATGCCGATGTGGTCGATGTACCCTCGGTTTGGACCAACCTGGTGGCCGATTGCGAGATCCAATTCGGACTGGCACAGCAGGATCCAGATGGTTTTCTGAGCAATGGCATTACCCGGACACAAACCACCGTGACCAATTGGAACGGGTCTGACGATGTGAAATACACCAATTTGGGAGGGCGGAACGGTTGGCCACCTAACGACTATCTGAATATCTGGGTCTGCAACATTGGAGGAGGTCTTTTGGGATTTGCCTATCAACCAGGGATAACGCCTACCTCGCTTGATGGGATCGTGATCGGCTTTCGCTATTTCGGAAACATCGGAAACCTTTCGAGCTCGTATGGACTTGGAAGAACCACCACCCACGAGATCGGGCATTATTTCAATCTCGATCACCTTTGGGGCTCTGGTGGAACCAACACCAACTGCAACGCAAGCGATCTTGTGAGCGATACTCCGGTTCAATTAGAACCCAATTACAGCGATGGAAATGGTAATTGCACCGAATTTCCACACATCAGCTGCAACAATGGCCCCAATGGCGACATGGCCAACAATTACATGGACTATGGCGATGACGAATGCTTGAACTTTTTTACCAACGGACAGCGTACACGAATGCTTGCTGCGTTGAACGGCCCGCGAGCCGGTCTGAAAACTTCAGATGGATTGACACCCGGCATCATTGGCATCAACGAGTCGGTTCTTTCCAGATCGCTTAGCGTATTTCCAAATCCGACAAACGATCAGCTATACATCAGCCTTGAAAGCGTGACCAATGCCCTCACCGATATTCGCTTGATCGATCCAAGTGGTCGTGTCATATTGCTTCAGTCTAATGTGTGGTTGGGCACCGCCACCCATCGCCTTGACCTAAGTGAAC
>CAMCFW010000081.1 GCA_945874195.1 Chryseobacterium gleum | reverse complement strand
AAAATTGACGGTGTATTGGGCCAAGATTAGGTTGGGTGAAAAAACAATTGCGAATAGTAAAAAATGCTTCAGAAAAGTATTCATGGCGATGAGTGAATTGGGTCGGCAAAGCTAACCCCACCCTATTCCACGGGGTGTTAACGCACCTTTAAACAATTACTAATTCGTCATACAAAATAGACGTGGTTCACCACCTCACCACCTCACCGCCACCTTGCCCATCGATTTGCGACCCTCCACAAACTCGTGTGCTTCGGCCAATTGGTCGGCAGGGAATTCGCCACCTACAACCGGCTTGATCTCACCATTTTTCCAAAGTGCCACAACCGCTTTCATGGTGCGGGCCAATACTTCTGGCCGGTCGTCTGCAATGTGAAGCATGTTCACACCGATCATCGCTTTCGAGGACATTAATAGTTGAATAGGACTGAAGAGGCCGAAGTTGGCGGCCAGTTTCAGTTGATTGATGGCGGCCAGTCCGCCAGCCACTTGTTCTGCAGCACCGTAACCTACAATTCGGCCTCCTTTGCCCAAGGCTTTGAATCCGTCAGAAAAACTCTTTCCGCCAAGCGAATCGAAGACCACATCCAACCCACGGTTTCCGAGTTTGTCTTTGATCACCTTGGCAAAATCCTGTTTTAGATAATTGATAGGAACATGCACGCCCTGTGCATGAATGTATTTCAGCTTTTCCTCCGACCCTGCCGTTCCGTAAATGGTGCAGCCTTTCCGTTTCAGCAATTGCACTAGGGCGGTTCCGACACCTCCGGCCGCTGCCTGAACCAACACGTGGTCTTCGGGGAAGATGGAAACGCGTTCTTCTGCGCAATGATAGGCCGTGCAATACTGAACCGCCAACGCCAACGCTTCGCCCAACGGAATTTCATCGGGAATCGGTTGCACCGCTCGTTCATCGGCCAGCACATGCGTTGAATAGCCACCGAAACGCGAAAAAGCCACTACCCGAGTTCCAGCGGGAATGGTTTTTCCATCGATAACAGCTTCGTCCATTGTTCGACCCACCGATTCGTAGCCTACCACGCAGGGCAACGGTGGCGCGTCCTGATAAAGTCCTTTTCGGGCCATGATGTCGGCAAAGTTGATTCCGAAGCCTTCCACCTCTACACGGATATGTCCCAACTTTCCCGAAAGAATTTCTGACTCACGCAATTGGAAGGCCTCTTTGGCCGTTCCGTCTTTCACAATAAAAAAGGAGCGTTGCTTTTCCATTCGGATAAAGCTAAGCAACTGCTTCATTCTTTTCTTTGTCACCGATGCGCGGATTGATATTCCTTCTTCTAACGGTCGGGTCTGTGAAGGCCGGATTTGCGCAGCAGACCATATCCGGATGGGTACGCGACAGCACCACAAACGAACCGCTCGTGTTCGCGCATGTGGTGTTGAATGATGGCCCGAGCGGAACCACCACCGATCTGAATGGGTTTTTCACGTTGACATCGAATGGAAATGTGACGCATTTGCGCATCAAGTACATCGGTTTTGAAACACGCAGGTTTCCGCTTGGTGCTGCCACCGATTCGTTGATCTTCGAACTGCCCCGTTCGAACATCCAATTGGCGGAGGTGACGGTGCTTCCGGGCGAGAATCCGGCCGACAGGATCATTCGCAAAGTGGTGGAGAAAAGAGAACGGAACGACCCGGCCAACCTTCCATATTTCACCTACAAGGCTTACGAAAAGACCATTTTCACCTTGGAGGAGGACACGGCACTTACCAACAAGAGATCAGAGGAAGACACGATGGTGTTGGCGATCAGGAACCTGCTTCAAAAGCAGCACATCATGCTATCCGAGAATGTGTACGAACGCAGATACCGCAACGGCAGATACACCGATAACGTGGAGGCCACGCGCTTTTCGGGCATGAAGAACCCGCAGTTCGCCATGTTGGCAAGCCAAATGCAGTCCTTTTCATTTTACCGCGATTACTTTTCGCTTGGAGAGAAGGCCTTCCTCGGGCCGATCAGCCCCAACAGTTGGAACAGCTATTTCTTCAATATTGAAGACACGCTGACGGTGGAACAGGACACGGTCATCATCATCAGTTATCGGCCCAAGAAGGGTAAGAAGTTCGATGCGTTGCAAGGTCAACTTCACATCAACATGAGAGATCTTGCCTTGATGAATGCCACGGCAAGCGTCATCGATGCACAAGGGATGGAGATCAATATTCAGCACAGAAACGAGAAACTGAATGGCGAAACGTGGTTTCCTACGCAGTTGAACACTGACTTTAAAACGCTTGGGCTCAACCTCGCTGGGTTCAGGATCAAGGGCATTGGAACCACCTATAACCGCGATGTGGATCTGGTGGAGAAAGTAAAGGCCACAGACATAAGTTCCAACACGCTTGAACTCGATTCGAAGGCTCACAAACAGGATTCGGTCTTTTGGAATGTAGCGCGCGAAACCCCACTGACGGAAAAGGAATTGCAAACGTATCATGTGATAGATAGCCTGGGCAAGGAATTGAAGTTGGAACGGCAGATAAAGCTGCTGATCGCGGCAGCAACCGGTCGGTTTCCTATTGGCCCCATCGAGTTGGACCTCGACAAGATCATCGACTACAACGAATATGAAGGATTCCGCCTTGGAGTAGGATTGCATACCTCGCCCGACCTGATCAAATGGGCCAATTTCGGGGCGTATGTGGCTTATGGTTTTAAGGATAAAGAGGTGAAATATGGTGGCGATGCGGAATTCACCATACACCGTAATCTAGGCCTCCAACTTCGCGGAGCGTATTATCACGATGTGCGCGAAATTGGTGCGCAGGAGTTTCTGGTGGACGACAACCAACCCTTGGCCGCCATGTATAGCGACCTCATTACTCAGCGCATGGACCTCCTGAACGGCTGGAACGCGGGCATCCGCATCAATCCGCTGCGCGGTTGGCATTTCGAGGCACAGTTCAGACATCAGGATGCAGAAAGCAAGCACAGTTACCGCTACATTCCTGAAGGCACTACCGATAGTTTGACAAAAGCGCAGTATGCTGAGCTTAGATTCGGGTTCCGATTTGCGCCTTTCGAAAAGAAGATGCGCTTGGGCAATAGGGAAATTGTGCAGGATAAAGGCGCGGTGATCCTTTGGGCAACGCTTACCAAAGGACTTAGCGGAATACTTGGTTCCGATCACGACTACTGGAAGGCGGACGTTAGGCTTCAAGGTAAATTCCGCATCCGAAAAGTGGGAATGGAATTCTGGCAACTCAGCGCGGGCTGGATCTCAACGCCCGTTCCTTACTTGAAAATGTATGCGCCCAAGGCCAATTTCGAGGATCTTTCCTTGTTTTCGCCCAATTCTTTTGAAACCGTTCGTCCCAACGAATTCCTGAATCAGTATCAGATCGCGGTGCATCAGCGGCACAATTTCGGATCCGTGAAAACGGGTATCAATTGGATCCGTCCCGAGTTTCACTGGGCCAATTCGTTCGGCATCGGGTGGTTGACGAAGGCTGAAAGACATTTCGGCCTTCCTATCAAAGACATGCATAAAGGGATCTTCGAAACGGGCATTGTCATTGAAGACATCATCAAGGTGAACCTTCTTGGTATAGGCGGTGGGGTTTTCTATCGCTATGGCGCATACGCGTATTCCGAGCAATTTGATAATCTTGCGTTCAAACTAAGCATGAAGATCGGATTCTGATGATCGCTTTAAATGTGATCGGTGTGCACGTTGATCCCCCAGAGAATGGAGGAAGAAGGCTGGTGATAACCGACATTCACGGCTGCGCACTCACCTTCGAGCGGCTGCTAGAGAAGATCGAACTCACCACCGATGATCAGCTTTTCCTGCTTGGCGATTTCATCAATCGCGGGCCGCGCAGCCAACAGGTGATAGATAAGGTCTTGCAGTTGGAAGAAGAGGGATACAACATTTTTCCGCTGATGGGAAACCATGAGGAAACCGTGTTGCACATCATACAAGAACGGCCTGATGAACTGAAACTGCTGCTGCGTTCGCGCAATTCGCTTGACCTTCTTAATAAGGAAGGCCGAATCAGAAAACGTTCATTCCGATTCATGCGAAGACTCCCTTATTACTATCAGCTCGATAAGTTCTATCTGGTGCATGCGGGGTTCAATCTGAAAATTGAAAAGCCGTTCACCGATGCACATGCCATGGCGTGGTTACGGAATTTCAAAATTGAAGACACACTGAACGGAAGGAGGATCTATTTCGGGCACACCCCTACCAAGCTATCTAGGATAAAGGCCGCTGCCGAGAACGATGCTGTTGCCATCTGCCTTGACAATGGTTGTTCACACAAATATCTGGGCAAGGAATACGGCAGGTTGGTGTGCTACGACCTGGATAGCCGAAAGGTGTTCAAACAGAAGAACCTCGATCAATAAAAGCTGAAGCCCGCACTCAGCAAAAGCCGCTGATAGCGGTGTTTCATCTCAGGCCCGAAGGCGTCCAAGCTGGTCATACCTTCAGATCGGTTCCAAACATTCATGAGCTGAAATCCCAACGAGGCGTTCAATAGTACGTGATCGCCCAGTTTTACTGCCAGACCCAAAGCCGGTTCAAAGAAAACCCCATCCCAAGTGTAGGCATCAGCCGAATAGATGCTCGACACCTTCTGTGCGAAAATGTGATTGTAGCCACCCTTGAATTCTGTGTAAGGTCGCAGTTTGCCCTTTGCAAAATGAACACGCATGTGGCCATAGGCTGAAATATGGTGCTGAAATGGGTTTGCGTCATCGCCCGGCTGATACATGTATGCAACTCCAGGGCCCAGAAAGAGAATTTCCTTCACCAACATGCCGAACGAGGAGCTGATGCGAGGCGAAGGCACCTTGAAGGCCGCCACTTTCAATTTCGATTCGCCTTCGGTGAAAGAATTCACTTCAACGGTTTTGCCCAGTTGTAGTCCAACGGTGGCTTCGGTTATATTGCTGAATACGACAGCCTTGTTCTGCGCCAAGGCGCCATAGTTGATGACAGAAGTAATGATGGTGATGGCGAGTGTCCTTTTCATTTCTTTCAGAATTTGAAGCACCAAGGCAAAAACGCCAGAGCGCATCACGATATTACTGGGAAAATGAGAGGGAAAAGGTCAGATGGAGATAGTCTTATCCCCATCTGACTGTTTAAAACGTGCCCAGGAAGGGAGTCGAACCCTTACGCCTTGCGACACACGCACCTGAAACGTGCGCGTCTACCAGTTCCGCCACCTGGGCAGGTGGTGCAAATGTAATGCAGCGGTGCTCAATTTGGTTTCTAATTGGAAGGAATCGTTAATATTTGAACCTGACAGGTTGTTAAGTGGCGGAACATCAAAGCATCCTTTACATTTGTCCATCAATTCAAAGAGAAACATGAAAAAACTTGTACTTCTATCCTTCGCAGCCATTCTATCCTACGGAATTCAGGCCCAGACACAGGACTGTTCTGATCTGTTCATTTCAGAATATGTGGTCGGCACGGGCAACAATCGGGCACTGGAACTCTACAATCCTACAAATGCGGCAATCAGCCTGTCAGGTTATCAGGTCGGTCGGTTCAGAGATGGTTCTGGAACACCGATGCTTTTGAGCTTGGCTGGAACAGTTCAGCCATACAGCACCTACGTTATAGTGGTGGATAAACGCAACCCGAACGGAAGTGGAGTTGAAGAACCAATTGACGCTGCTTTGGAAGCAGTGGCCGACACTTTCGTAAATCCTACTTATGTTCAAGCAAATTCGCCATTCTACTTTAATGGTGACGATGCCGTGCCATTGATAAAAGGAGACGGAAACGTTCTGGTGGATCTTGTAGGAAAAATTGGAGAAGACCCGGGAACGGCCTGGAGCGATGCCAACGGATCTTGGTGGACAACCGACAAGACCCTTATCAGAAAATCGACCATTTTGAAAGGCGACACCGATGGGTTGAACGATTTCCTTCCAGAAGTGGAATGGGACAGCCTTCCGGAAAACACCTTCACCCAATTGGGATGGCACACCTGCGGTTGCTTTGGACTCGGTGTGAATGACGATCAGGTCAGCAAATTCAACATGTTCCCGAATCCGGCCATCGACAAACACTTGATGATCTCTGCTTCGCAGGACATTGAAGCAATTGAAGTGTTCAATATTCTTGGCCAGCAGGCAGAGAGAGTGCCATTCGACCGGAATACAACTAATTCTCACCGATTGAAATTGGAACATCTTCGCACCGGAATCTACGTGGTTCGTGTGTCTTTGAGCAATGGTGCGGTACTTTCGCGTAAGGTGATGTTAGGCCAATAAGCCTTCACTTTAATGAGAAATCTTCTCTTCGTTCTCTTTGCGGTAATGCTGACCGTAGGTAACTCCTACGCTCAGAAAACCCGCATCCATGGCGTGGTGAAAGATGCCAATTCGGCTGAAACACTCATTTCTGCCAATGTGGTCTATGGCGATGGAAAAGGCGTGGTAACTGATCTGGATGGTCAATATTCGTTTGACGTTCCGAACGGGGATCTCACCATTCAGGTGACCTACATCGGGTACGAGTCGGTTTCGAAAACCGTTAAGGCCAACGGTGGTCAGCTTCAACTTGATTTTGTATTGTCAACCATCACATTGAATGAAGTGAAGGTGGTGGCCGACATGGCCCTTGACCGCGAAACCCCGGTGGCCTTCACCAACATCGACCCGGTAAAGATCAAGGAAGAGGTTTCTTCACAGCCTTTGCCCATGTTGCTCAATTCAACTCCAGGTGTTTATGCCACACAGCAAGGCGGAGGCGCAGGCGATGCGCGGGTAACCATCCGCGGGTTTTCGCAACGCAACATTTCGGTACAGATAGATGGTGTGCCGATGAACGACATGGAGAGCGGTTGGGTCTATTGGAGCAACTGGTTCGGGCTTGACGGTGTCACTTCACGAATTCAGGTTCAGCGCGGATTGGGAGCCAGTAAACTCTCCATACCGGCCATTGGCGGCAGCATGAATATCCTGACAGCAGGCATCACTTCAAAACGAGCTACCGAAGTGGAGCTAACTGTTGGAAACAACGGATTGGTTAGAACGAATGTCAGCTTCAATTCGGGCCGTTTGCCAAAAGGATGGGGCGTGACGGCAGCCTTTGCATACGATCGGCAGGACGGATGGGTGGAGGCCACTTGGGCCACGCGTCTTTTCTACTTCGTGAAACTTCAGAAACAGATCGGAAACCACACCTTGAGCGTGTTTGGAATGGGCGCACCGCAAGAACGTGGGCAGCGCAGTTTCATGCAACCGATATTCATGTACGACCGGGCTTATGCGGAATCGTTGGGTGCGGATCTGAATCATACTTCAGTGACCGACAATCCGCTGCAAGGAAACTACGGTAACCGATACAACCAGCAATGGGGCCACGTTATCCGTAACCGATATGACCCGAATGCACAGTCAGAACTTCAAAGCGTTGCCGAGAATTTTTACCACAAGCCTATATTCAGCCTCAAGCATTTCTGGTCGAAGGACAAATGGGCGGTTTCCAATATCGTTTACGGTTCATTCGGAAAAGGCGGTGGAACACAGTTCAGAGGGGGAAGTGACCCAATTTATGATCAATATGGGCATTACGACCTAAGCGGTCAATACGGTGCCAATGTGAACGGAACCACCTTTGCTCCCCCTGTTGATCTGGGTGCTGTGAACGATACTACCCAGTTCAAATCCCGTAATTTCATACTTGCCAATATGAACAACCATTATTGGTATGGATTACTTACCACAGTCGATCATAAGTTCAATGATGCTTGGAATTTGGCTGTTGGTATTGATTTCAGATCGTTTTGGGTTGAGCGATACAGCACGCCACATGACCTTTTGGGCGGGGATTATGCGGTGATTTTTCCGACCAGCGAAGCATTGAATCTTTTTAATTCTTCCACCTTGGCGCGTGACAACGTAAAACGGCAGGGAGACGTTGCCGGATATCGTGCCAACACCAATGTTTACACGGCAGGCGCGTTCGCTCAGCTTGAATACTCCAAAGACAAGATCTCGGGTTTTTTAAGCTTTTCTGGGGCTAATAATTCTTATAGAAGATCAGATCAATATCGCAAGCGGGACCTTGTGCTGCCGGACACAACTTATAGGCAAGCTTTGGGAATAAACGACACCATTGTTCACAATGGACAGACGTACACCCACGAGAGCAGCGAAGCCCGCATAGCCACT
>CAMCFW010000080.1 GCA_945874195.1 Chryseobacterium gleum | reverse complement strand
TTGGCGGGGGCTTGGAGTATACGGATGAGATCACCCTCGGTCGGTCGTTGGTGAACCGTGTTCCCTACGAGAATTCACTGGTGAGATAGAAGGTCGCCAATTCGCACATTCGCATAATCCCGCATCCGCAATACGCCCTTTAATGGGTATCATTTCTTTAATTCGCTTTTTCAAAACTCCGGCTCTGAAACTTTCCATTGTCATAGTCAACTATAATGTTCAGCACTTTTTAGAGCAGTGCCTGCAATCGGTGATGGTGGCCGTTCGGAACGTGGAGGCCGAGGTCTTTGTGGTCGATAACAATTCTGTGGATGGATCGGTGGCCATGGTCGAGGCCAAATTTCCGAAGGTGAAACTGATTGCCAATAAGGAAAACGCAGGTTTTTCGAAGGCCAACAATCAGGCCATGCGCCTTGCCGTTGGTCAATATGTGCTGTTGCTCAATCCCGACACCTTGGTTGAGGAAGATACGTTTGAAAAGGTGGTTGCTTTCATGGACTCGCATCCCGATGCCGGTGGGCTGGGCATAAACATGGTGGATGGGAAAGGTAATTTTCTGCCCGAAAGCAAACGAAGTCTGCCCACGCCAGAAGTGGCGTTCTACAAGATATTCGGACTCAGTTGGCTGTTTCCGCGATCCAAGCGATTCGGAAAATATCACCTCAGTTACTTGAATAAGGACGAAACCCACCAAGTGGAAGTGCTTTCGGGCGCGTTCATGCTCATGCGCAAAGAGGCATTGGACAAGGTGGGACTGCTTGATGAGGACTATTTCATGTATGGCGAAGACATCGACCTTTCGTACAGGATCATTCTGGGCGGCTACAAGAACTACTACTATCCTGAGGCGCGCATCATTCATTATAAAGGGGAAAGCACCAAAAAGGGAAGTCTGAACTATGTGTATGTGTTCTACAATGCCATGGCCATTTTTGCACGGAAGCATTTTTCGGAAGAAAGGGCACGGCTTTTCTCCCTGCTCATCAACTTCGCCATTCTACTCAGGGCCTCTGTCTCGCTTGTCAGTCGTTTCGCGAAAAGGATAACGCTGCCCATTTTGGACGGCACCATGATCTACGCTGGGCTCTACCTCATTTCCAGCTACTGGGAAACCACGGTGAAAGCGGGCGAAGGCCTTCATTATCCTGAAGAGTTCTATCTCTTGGTGTTGCCGTTCTATGTGCTTGTGTGGCTCATATCAATTCACTTTTCGGGAGGTTACGACCAACCCATCAAAGTGTCGGCCTTGGTCCGCGGTTCCATCATCGGTTCGGCCATCATACTTATCGGTTATGGACTTATGGGCGAACAGGTGCGCTTCAGCCGAGCGGTCATTCTGCTGGGCTCAACTTGGGTATTGGCCATTCTTCCATTGTTAAGACTGTTGCTCCATTTGGCAAAGATCGAAGGATTCAATCTGAACAGCGAGAAGAACAAACGGTTTCTGGTGGTCGGAAGCCCGGACGAGATACTGCGGGTTGTAGGGCTATTGAAAGACACCTTCGTTGCTCCTGGATTCATTGGTCAATACGAACTGGAAGGCCAGGGAGATCTGTCAAGATTGGATGAGTTCATCCGCATACATAAGATAGGAGAAGTGATCTTCTGTGCGAAGGATATTCCGGCCCAACGCATCATCGACTGCATGACTCAGACACAATTTCCGGAGGTTGATTTTAAGATCGCGCCCATCGAAAGCATGTTCCTCATAGGCAGCAATTCAATCAATACCGCAGGCGACCTGTACACCTTTGGCATCAATGCCATTTCAAAACCGACCAACAAACGGACCAAGCGCCTGTTGGACATTTTCGTGAGCATCATCTTGATCTCGATAAGCCCAATTGTGGCGTGGTTCATGAAGAACCCGTTCGGGTTTGTACGCAACACATTCTTGGTGACGATAGGAAAACGGACATGGGTGGGATATGCTAAGGATAGTAACGAAGCCTCGATTTTACATCTTCCAAAATTGGCCGATCCGGTGCTTGATCCTTTGGACGGATTGGAGGCCGGCCAACCTGACGCAGACGGCATTACGAGACTCAATCTGATGTATGCCAAAGATTATCGTGCTGCCAACGATCTGAACATCATTTTCAAAGGTTTCCGAGAACTGGGCCGATGAATCGGTTTCAATATGAGTGAACGGTTATCTTTGCGAACTCAAAATTCAAAGCATGGCTAAAGTTGAAGTGTTGATGCCCAAAATGGGCGAAAGTGTGGCTGAGGCTACTGTTATCAGGTGGTTGAAGGAAGTGGGCGACACAGTCGAGATGGACGAGCCATTGATGGAAATTGCCACCGATAAGGTCGATTCAGAAATTCCATCGCCTGTTAGCGGCATACTGGCCGAACAATGCTGCAAGACCGATGACGTGGTTCTGGTAGGAAAACCAGTGGCCTACATCAACACCGAAGCCACTGCTACCGTTGAAACCAAGGCTGCAGATCCAGTACCTGCCGAACCAGTTGCGCACTCCATTGCACCGGTCAGCAATGGTGCTTCATCAAATGGTGCTGTCGAAGTTGGAGATATTCCAAGAAGGTCAGATTCCGGTAAATTCTATTCACCCTTGGTAAGGACAATAGCTCAGAAAGAGGGGGTTTCCATCACTGAATTGGACAACCTATCGGGTACCGGAAGAGAAGGCCGAGTGACCAAGGCTGACATAATGAGTTACTTGCCCGAGCGTGGAAGATCGGATCAGAATGTGCAGAAGGCGCCCGTTGCGCAGGTCAATGCGCCCAAGGCACAGGCACCCGCGTTCACGCCAGCGCCTAGCGGATCGGTGTTCATGATGCCCGGAGACGAGATCGTTGAAATGGACCGCATGCGCAAGCTGATCGCAGAACACATGGTCATGAGTAAACACACATCGCCTCACGTTACGAGTTATGTTGAAGCCGATGTGACCAATCTGGTGCTTTGGAGAGACCGTGTAAAAGACGATTTTTTCAGAAGAGAAGGCGAGAAATTGACATTCACACCCATCTTCATCGAGTGTCTTGTAAAGGCCATTAAGGAGTTGCCAGGGGTCAATGTTTCGCTTGACGGGACCAACATCATCAAGCGGAAAGCGATAAACATGGGAATGGCCGCTGCCATGCCGAATGGAAATCTGATCGTGCCGGTTATCAAGAATGCCGATCAGAAAAACCTATTTGGGCTGATAAAGGAAGTGAATGACCTTGCTAATCGGGCACGATTGAACAAACTTAAGCCAGAAGAAATACAGGGTGGAACCTACACCTTGACCAATGTCGGTTCTTTCGGAAACGTGATGGGAACCCCGATCATCAATCAGCCGCAGGTGGCCATAATGGCCGTGGGGGCCATTCGCAAGAAACCGGCCGTCATCGAAACCCCATCAGGAGATGCCATCGCCATCCGCCACATGATGTTCCTCTCCCATTCATACGATCACCGTATCGTTGACGGTGCCTTAGGGGGTACTTTTGTTCGGAAGGTGGCCGATTATTTGGAGAATTGGGACATCAACAGAACCATTTAGGATTATTTGCGTAACGGGTGCATCCGAAAAAAAGGAATCGGAGCAATTTTAACCTGTCTGACCAGCAGATCAGCCAACCGATTATTCTCAGATGAGCCGAACGCTACTCCTTGTTTCAGTCATATTGACACTTTTCGCTGGAAGCGTTTCCGCGCAACGGCAAGTGGACAAAACAGCTCATTTCAAGCGGGTGTATCCCGTTGGTGACGAGCAATTGAAGGCCGGAAAGGCCGACCGTGCCTTGCTCAATTTCCTCGAGCTGTCAAAACTCGACCCGACCAATGCTCACATCAACTATAAGGTTGGAAGATGCTATCTGCTTTTGAATGGAAAGAAGAACGAAGCGGTGCCCTATCTCGAAAAGGCAGTTTCAGGGGTTAGCGATAAGGCAAAGGACGTTTACAAAGAGACAAAAGCTCCGATCGATGCCTATTTCCATCTTGCCAGAGCTTATCATCTTAACTCTCAATTCGACAATGCCATAGCAGCTTATCGTAAATATTTGACCGTGGACAAGGCTTTGGCGCGCGAGCAGAAAGACGAAATAGAATGGATGATACAGACCTGTCTGAACGGAAAGCTCATTGTCGATTCCCCCATCAGCACCACGCGAGAAAATCTGGGAGAGAACATCAACAGCGTTTATGACGAGTATTCCGCAGTGGTAGATGCCGCAGAGACCACGCTCATTTTCACCTCAAGACGGCCAACAACCACTGGCGGCCAATTGGATATTGATGACAAGTATTTCGAAGACATTTTCGTGTCGCAGAAAGACGATAAAGGGGTTTGGGGTACGCCGACCAACATGGGCAAGAATATCAATACCGAAGGACACGAAGCGTCCATCGGACTGTCGGCCGATGGTCAGGAACTTTACCTATATCGTGATGATTTTGGCGATGGCAACATCTACGTAAGCCAAATGAAGGGAAGCTCTTGGAGTGAACCAGTGCAGCTCAATCAGAATATCAATTCCAGTTTTCGCGAAAGCCATGCCACGGTCTCATCTGATGGACAGACACTTTATTTCACCTCCGACCGAAGTGGATCGGGCGGCATGGACATTTTCCGTAGTAAACGATTGCCCACAGGCGATTGGGGAGTTGCAGAAAATTTGGGTGAGGTGCTGAATACCAAGTATGATGAAGAGGCACCATTCATTCACCCCGATGGTAAAACCCTGTTCTTCAGTTCGAAAGGACACAACAGCATGGGTGGATATGATATCTTCTTCTCCATCAACGAGAAAGGAAAGTGGTCAACACCAATGAACATCGGCCATCCGATGAACACCGCTGATGACGAATATTTCTTTGTGATGTCGGCCGATGGCAAACGTGCCTATTACTCCTCTTCCACCGGTCAAGGAATCGGAGGCAAGGACATATTTATTGTGAGGCTCGACACAGATAGGGAAGTGCCCCTAACGGTTTATAAAGGAGAGATAGTGGCCGATGCATCTGGTAAAAGACCTAAGAATGTGGTAATAAAGGTGACCGACAACGAGACCGGAGAATTATATGGACTCTATAAACCACGAGAGGATAACGGCAGATTCATATTGATCCTGCATCCAGGAATGAACTACAACATTGCCTACGAGGCCAATGGCTATCTCTATAAGTCAGAGAAACTGTTCGTGCCCGAAAACACGTCCTATTTCGAGATTTCAAGGGCCATTCAGCTTAGCCCCGTCACACTTCAGAAGTAAGTGTTTCTACATTCGAAGATTGATTGGAATGTAAGAGTCGAAAGATTCGAATTATTTTATCTTTGTCGGCTTGTGGAAATCTGAACGATTGGGTATCCACAATGAGAGCATTGGTGGCCGATGCTCTAAGGAAAAAAGGGAAATGAGACAAATTCTACTATTCGCGTTACTTTTCAGTACCATTTCGGCAGTGTTCGCGCAGCCGTATGACGACCCGAAGTTCAAGCAGAAGTTCAATAAGGCAAGCGCATTGATGTTTGATGGAGCATTCATGGATGCTCTGGTTCTCTTTGAGGATCTGTACGCTTATGATACAACAAACGCGAATCTGAACTATCATCTTGGTGTGTGTTACCTTTTTGGAAAGAAGGACCATTCCCTTGCCATCAAAAGACTTGAAAGTGCCACGCAAGGCGTTTCGTTGGAATATGTAGAAGGCGATTGGAAGGAACGCAGAGCACCCGGCATCACGTATTACAATTTAGGTAAGGCATACCACTTCAAGAATCAGTTTGATCGGGCCGTGTCCAATTATTACAGCTATCGGTCCTTCATAGAATTGGATGATGTGGAGACCTACAATCAGGTGAGGCAGCAGATACAATGGGCAGAGAATGCCATGGAGCTTATCAAGAACCCAGTTGGTGTTAAGGTTAGCAACCTAGGGACTGATATCAATACAACTTACCCCGAATATTGCCCTATTGTTTCTGCGGACGGTAAGGTGCTGATATTCACTTCCCGAAGAGAAGGAGGAACCAGCGAAGCGAAAGGTCCTGATGGTCAATTCTACGAGGACATCTATGTTTGCCAGCGTCAGCCTGACGGAAAATGGGGAAAGCCTATAAGCATCGGTATCAATATCAACAGTGCTGGACACGAAGCGGCCATTGGCCTTTCACCCGATGGTCAAATGCTGTTCATTTATAAAGATGACAACAACGATGGAAACATCTATTTCAGCAAGAAGAACGGAGACGATTGGACCAAACCGGAAAAGCTTGGTTCTGACATAAACACAACAGCTTGGGAAACACACGCAAGCGTGAATGCAACCCAAGACCTTTTGATATTCGTCTCAAATAGGAATGAGGGTGGTTTTGGTGGTAGAGACCTATGGTCCTGCAAGAAGCTTCCAAATGGTGAATGGGGATTGGCTCAGAATATGGGAAGTGGTTTCAATTCGCAATTTGAGGAGGATTCGCCCTTCATCTCTGCCGATGGTAATACCTTGATATTCAGCTCTCAGGGTCATACTTCAATGGGCGGCTTCGACATATTCAGGTCTGAACTGATCGATGGGGTTTGGTCAGCACCAGAGAATATCGGATATCCTATAAATACTTCAGAAGACGATGTGTTCTTCATCCTAACTCCCGATGGACGCACGGCTTATTACAGCTCTAGGATGGATGGCGGTTTTGGAGATACTGATCTGTACAAACTTATCTTGGAAGTTAAAAAGCAGAGCGGAGCAGCTGTGGCTAGAGGAATCATGAAAGTTCCTGCGATGGCTTATGCGGACATCAGCGCCAAAATTGTGGTTACCGATGCCGGAGGTGCACGAATCGGAACGTATCGACCCAACAACACTTCGGGATATTATGTGATCATTCTGAATGGTGGAGAAACGTACACCGTTACTTATGAGGCAGATGGCTACGAATCTGTGGTGGCAAAGGTGCCAGTATCCGAGTCGGATGTTTATGCTGAGTATGATGGTGTAATTGAATTGAAGGAAGTGGTATTTGGCGAGAATATTCTTGCCATGCAAAAGGAAACAGAGCGACTTAATAAAGAAAAGGCAGAAGCCGAAGCACTAGGAGTACAAGAGGCCAAATTGGCTGAAGAAGCCGCGTTGAAGGCGAAGGCACAGGCTGAACAGGATGCTCTTGCCAGAGCAAAGGATGCAGAGAAAAGGAAAGCCGAAGAGTTGGCTTTGAAAGAAAAGGAAGATGCTGGTGCCGCCCTTGCTCAGGAACAGGAACGCGTCAGACAGGCTGAGTTTGAGCGCAAGAAAATAGAGGCCAAAGCCAAGCTTGAAGCACAACAGGCCGAAGCGGCAAGACTTCAAGTGGAAGAAACAGCAAAAGCGTCTGAAACGGCTTCTGCTGAACAGGCCAAAGCGACTGAAGATGCAAGGTTGCAAGCGGAAGAACTGGCCAAGGCAAAGCAGGCAGAGGAACTTAAAGCAATTGAACTTGCAAAGGCTGCTGAATCGGAAAAGGCTGAAAAAGAAGCAAAGGCCCTTGCACAGGCAAAAGCTGAAGAAGAGTCAAGGATAGCAGCTGAGGCAAAAGCGGCAGAAGAATTAGCTCAGGCCAAAGCTCAAGAAGAGGAGCGCTCCAAGGCCCGCGAACTCGCAGAATTGGAAAAGGGAATTCAGCAAAAACAAGCTGAAGAAGAACGGGCCAAGCAAGAACAACAGGAATTGGCTTCTGTGAACGTAAAAGAGGCCGAACAGGTGCGGGCTGAATCTAAGGTTGAAAACGAAACAGCTAAACGCATAGCCGAAATTCAAGCACAGGCCAAAGAAAAGGAACTTAAAGAGGCTGAGGAAACTCAGCAGGTCAAAGCGGTTGAAACAGCATCAGCAGAAGACCCTGCAGCTACGCAGGCACAGGAAGAACAGGCTAGGATTGAAGCTGCCGCAGAGGAGAAAAAGAGACAACTTCAAGAGAGAATACGAGCACTCAAAGAGAAACAACAGTCACAAGGTACTACAGCTATTGAGACGACATCAGAGCAAGTTAAGACCGAGGAGGAATCAGAACCGGTTAAAGAAGTTACTGTTCAGAAAACCGTTCCACAACAAGCTCAGCCCACAATTGATGCAGCAGCCATTAAAGCCAAGCGCGAAGAAATGTTGGCTAGGATCGAGCAGTTGAAGAAGGATAAGACCGTTGTTGAAAAGAAGAAGGTCGTTGATGAGCAGGCGGTGGTAAGCGCCACTACGGCCGAGCAGCTGGCGTTACAGAAGAAGCAAGGCTTGGAAAAGAAGTCGGAGAAGACCAAAGAAGAGATA
>CAMCFW010000079.1 GCA_945874195.1 Chryseobacterium gleum | reverse complement strand
GCTCCTTGTCCAGAACGCGGAATTTCAACCATTCAACTCCATCCTTTTCCACCACACGGACCTTGCTGCAATGAATGGTGGAGGTGTCGGCACCGGTATCGATCTTACATTCAAGGTCAAACAGCCCAAGTGCCGGAAGGTCTATCCGATCGGTGGTTCCGATGATGGTCAATTCCTTTTTGGTCATGGTTGGCTAGTACGCGAAGATATTCCATTATATATGGAGGAAAAGAAACTGTGGCAAGCAATACATTTGCGGCCATGCTGGCGATTCAGAATACATTGGTCTCTCTCGACCTTCTTGAAAAATACTTCGTGTGCGATCTGAGCGCGTGCAAAGGCGCGTGCTGCGTGAAAGGTGATGCAGGCGCCCCGCTTACCGATGAGGAGATCGATCTATTGGAGAACATCATCGAAGACATCTTCCCCTATTTGGATGAGCGAGGAAAAGCGATGATTGCCAAGAAGGGTGTTTTTGAAATTGATGTGGATGGCGATAAAGGCACGGCCCTGCTCGAAGATGGGCGATGCGTCTTTGCACTTGTTGATGCTAACGGGCTGGTGAGTTGTGGCATAGAAAAGGCGCATAAAGATGGTGTAACCGATCTCCGGAAACCGATATCGTGTCATTTATATCCCGTCCGCATTACGGTCTATAAAGAATATGATGCGGTGAACTACGACAAATGGGACATCTGTAGGCCTGCATGCGACTGTGGAAGTAGGCTTAACGTGCCACTTTTCCGCTTTCTTAAAGATGCCTTAATACGGAAATATGGAGGCGCGTGGTATGAAGAATTGGAAATGATCGACCAACTTAGGAATAAGGCTGCTCAATGAAAATTGCGTGATTCCCGTAGCCTATTTTCACCCGTTTTCGTGTAGCATATTTGCTTGGTTTCGCAACCGAAATGCGATTACACTTCAGTGTCAGAATCCTACAATTCAGTGATAGCAAGGGCTACAGGCGTTATTAGTTTTTATTAACGTGGTGTTAATGTCATCACTGTTAAAAACTAAGGTCGATTGTTAATTACTAAAGGTTGTCTCCACGGGCTTTTTTCTGAACATTTGAAGTGTGGGAATCGACAGGGCACTGGTTCCATCAAGGCCCTGATTACCACATAATTAGAAAACTAGAAGGATTGAAATTCAGGCCGGAGGCCTAGTTCCTGAAAGCAATTTCGGGATATACAGTAGCCTCCGACCATAGGGAATATTGACGCTTAAAAAACACGTAAGAAATGGATCGACCCATCACCCAGAACGCCACAGGCCTGACAGAAATTCTGCCAGAAAGAACATCATTGCCCATCGAGCCGATACTGGAGCCGACCAACGACCGTTTCGTCATATTTCCTATAAGACACAAGGAAATGTGGGCCATGTATAAAAAGGCCGAAGCCAGTTTTTGGACTGCCGAAGAGATCGACCTGTCGCAGGACATGACCGACTGGGAAAACAAGCTGACCAAAGACGAACGTCACTTCATAAAGCATGTGTTGGCCTTCTTTGCAGCTAGCGATGGCATTGTGAACGAGAATCTGGCAATCAACTTCCTGAATGAGGTTCAATTCCCAGAAGCCCGTTGTTTCTATGGTTTTCAGATCGCCATAGAGAACATCCATGCCGAGACCTATTCGCTACTCATCGACACGTTGATAAAGGACAACAAGGAAAAAGACTTCCTTTTCAACGCCATCGACAACCTGCCCTGTGTGGCCAAGAAGGCCGATTGGGCAATGAAATGGATAGAGAATGGAAACTTCGCGCAAAGACTGGTTGCCTTTGCTGCTGTGGAGGGCATCTTCTTCTCCGGCAGTTTCTGCTCCATCTTCTGGCTTAAGAAGCGCGGGCTCATGCCGGGATTGGCCTTTTCGAACGAACTGATCTCGAGAGATGAGGGTCTGCACTGTGATTTTGCCTGCATGCTTTACAACCAGCTTCAGAACAGATTGACCGTTGCCGAAGTGACCACAATAATTGCCGAAGCGGTTGAATACGAGAAAGAATTTGTGACCGATGCCATTCCCGTGGCCTTGATCGGAATGAACGCCAAGCTGATGTGCGAATACATCGAATTCGTAGCCGACCGACTGCTCGGAGAACTGGGATGCCCGAAGATCTACAATTCTCAGAACCCGTTCGATTTCATGGAAATGATCTCGCTGCAAGGCAAGACCAATTTCTTCGAAAAGCGGGTCTCAGAATATCAGAAGGCAGGAGTGATGGGCGATGGGACCGGCCAACACTCGTTTACCACCGATGCCGATTTTTAATAAGACCGAACAACCAAACCACCCCAAACCCATTTCCCCATGTATGTTGTAAAGAGAGACGGAAGAAGAGAATCCATCAAATTCGACAAGGTTACCGCCCGAATTCAGAAACTGTGCTACGGTCTGGATCCGATGGTAGACCCCATTCCGGTGGCCATGCGCGTCATAGAAGGCATCTACGAAGGTGTGACCACCCAGCAACTTGATGAGTTGGCAGCCGAAACTGCAGCCTCATTCACCGTTCGCCACCCCGATTATGCACTGCTTGCTAGCCGTATTGCGGTTTCAAACCTGCACAAATCGACCATCAAGTCGTTCTCGAACACAATGAAGCTATTGTACAACTACATCGACCCGAAGACTGGGGAAAAGGCTTCGCTCATCGCTGATGATGTGTATAAGATCGTTGAAGAGAATGCGGCATTGCTGGATTCGACCATCATTTACGACCGCGATTTCGGATACGATTTCTTCGGATTCAAGACCTTGGAAAGAAGTTATCTGCTTAAGACCAATGATCAGATAACCGAACGACCCCAGCATATGCTGATGCGTGTGGCCGTGGGCATTCACAAGGAGGACATAAAATCGGCCATCGAAACCTACAATCTGCTTTCGGAACGTTGGTTCACACACGCCACACCTACACTGTTCAATGCTGGAACACCAAAACCACAGATGAGCAGCTGTTTCCTTCTTCAAATGAAGGATGATAGCATTGATGGTATCTACGACACGTTGAAACAATGCGCCAAAATCTCTCAGTCTGCCGGTGGAATAGGCCTGAGCATGCACAACATCCGCGCAACGGGTTCTTACATCAAAGGCACCAACGGCACGTCAAACGGAATCGTTCCGATGCTTCGTGTGTTCAACGACACCGCTCGTTATGTTGATCAGGGTGGAGGCAAGCGCAAAGGTTCCTTCGCCATCTATTTGGAACCATGGCATGCCGATGTATATGACTTCCTGGATCTGAAAAAGAACCACGGAAAGGAAGAGAACCGTGCCCGCGACCTGTTCTATGCCATGTGGGTTCCAGACCTGTTCATGAAGCGTGTAGAAATGGGAGGCGATTGGTCGCTGTTCTGCCCGAACGAGGCCCCAGGCCTTGGCGATTGCTGGGGAGGGGAGTTTGAAGCGCTTTACGAACGATATGAGGCAGAAGGCAAGGCAAGGAAGACCGTGAAGGCCCAAGACCTTTGGTTCCACATCATGGAATCGCAGATCGAGACCGGAACACCCTATATGCTTTATAAGGATGCGTGCAACAGCAAGTCGAACCAGCAGAATCTGGGCACCATAAAGTCATCGAACCTCTGCACCGAGATCGTAGAGTATACCGCACCCGATGAGGTGGCTGTGTGTAATCTCGCTTCCATCGCATTGCCGAAATTCGTGACCGATGAAGGTCAGTTCGACCACCAGCGATTGTTCGAGATAACCTATGTGGCCACACGCAATCTGAACAAGATAATCGACCGCAACTACTACCCCATCATTGAAGCGCGTAATTCCAACATGCGCCACCGGCCTATCGGTCTTGGGGTGCAAGGTTTGGCCGATGCATTCATCAAGCTGCGTCTTCCGTTCGATTCGGCCGAGGCCAAGCAGCTGAACAAGGACATTTTCGAGACCATCTACTATGCCGCCATGACCTGTTCGAAAGACATGGCCAAAGAATTCGGTCATTACGAAAGCTATCCCGGCTCGCCCGTATCAAAAGGCATCTTCCAATACGACATGTGGGGCGTCAAACCCACAGACCGTTGGGAATGGGACGTGCTGAAGGAGGAAGTGAAAAAGTATGGTGTTCGCAATTCACTGTTGGTAGCACCCATGCCTACAGCCTCCACATCGCAGGTATTGGGCAATAACGAATGTTTCGAGCCATACCACTCCAACATCTATACTCGAAGAGTGCTTTCCGGAGAGTTTGTGGTGGTGAACAAGCATTTGTTGAAAGACCTAGTAAAGCTCGGCCTTTGGAACGACAACATGAAGAACAAGTTGATAGCTGCCAACGGATCTGTTCAGGAGATTGAAGAGATTCCAGCCAACATCCGTCAGTTGTACAGGACCATTTGGGAACTGAGCATGAAGGACATCATCGACATGGCTGCCGACCGTGGTGCGTTCATCGATCAGAGTCAGAGTTTGAACCTGTTCATGCAGAACCCTAATTTCGGTAAACTCACCTCCATGCACTTCTATGCGTGGAAGGCCGGCCTTAAGACAGGAATGTACTATCTACGTACACAGGCTGCCGCTTCGGCCATCCAGTTCACGGTTAGCAAGGAGTCGAACACACAGCCAACGGAGAAACTGCAACCGATGGAAGAGCTGACAAACGCGGGACCGAATCCTACTCCGGCCCCGGTAATGGCCTCTTCGACCAATGCAGATATGGCCACGCCTGTCATGATATCGCGACCCGTTGCCATGCAACATGGCGGAGTTCAGCCAGTGAATTTGGTCGATGCACAGGCGCAGATAAGCTGTTCGTTGGATAATCCGGAAGGCTGCGAAGCCTGCGGAAGCTAAGCCGATAATTCATTCTTGAACCGAAAGCCCTGACGCAGAAAGTGTCAGGGCTTTTTTGCACTTGCTTGTAAAGCATCGGTGGCTCAGACAGCTACCGCCAGTTTGTACAGAAGCTGTCGCTTTATATCATACGTGTCGGGGAAAGAATGCGAACATGAATTCCTGAAAGGCTGAACCGTTATTGACCGATGGCCAATTCTTCAATCTTTCGAAAAACCGATTCCTTCTGCCAGTTTTGCTCAATGTCGTTCCAAGAAAGCACTTCTTCCATGATCCTGTCCTGCTCTTTTCCGCGTGCCAAGGCTTCCGAATAGCGCAGTTCAGAAAACGTGACCATACTGTAGAGCGGCACCCATTTTTCGGGGTGTTTGGCGTTCAGCGCCTTCTCTATGGTTTTTCGAAGCAGAAATTTTGGGTCGGCAACCGAATCGCGCATCTCTACGAAGTTGCGCAGAGCGAGATCGGCAATGGCATCAGAATCAGGTTTTCTGCTCTGCTGAAATGCTTCGAACAGCAGTTCTTTATCATTCCAATGCTCATCGGCCAACTGATCGAACACGTGACAATCCTCAAATCCGCATACCATGCCTTGCCCATAGAACGGAACAATGGCATGAGAGGCATCTCCGAATATGATGGCCTTGTCCTTATATCTCCACGGAAAACAGCGCACGGTGCACAGCGATGAGGTGGGATTGCTGCGAAAATCTTCTACCAACGTAGGCATGTGGGGTACCACATCAGGAAACACCTCGTTGAAGAAATCGAGTATCTCTCTATCTGTGTTCAAATTGGCGAATGCATATTTTCCTTCGAAAGAGAGGAAAAGGGTCATGGTGAAACTGCCGTCCAGATTAGGAAGGGCTATGAGCATGAAACCGCCACGCGGCCAAATGTGAAGCGCGTTCTTCTCTAACCGGAAGCCACCGTTTGCTGCAGGCGGAATGGAAAGTTCTTTATAGCCATGCTTCAAATAGGTCTGCGAATAGTCGAATCGATCGGTCATCATCAGTTTGTGGCGCACTTCGCTGAAAGCGCCATCCGTACCATATATATGGTCGGCCATCACTTCGATTGCTTCGCCAGAAACATCATTCTTGAATTTGCAACGGCCCGATGGCAGATCAACATCGGTGCAGCGCATGTTGAAACGGATGGCCACGCCAAGTCGTTCGGCCTCGTCCATAAGCAGGGCGTTCAATCCACCGCGCGAAACCGAATTGATGTGCTGACCCTCATTTCCGTAAGGCTGAAAATTGGTGTTTCCTTCCATGTCGTGCACCATGCGACCCGGCATAGGAATGACCATTTCAAGCACTTTTGCCTTTAGTCCGACCTGGTCTAAGGCTTTCAGTCCGCGGTGCGAAATGGCCAGCTTGATGGAACGCCCCGCGCTCATGCTTGTTCTACGCATATCGGGTCTTCGTTCATACACTTCCACCTTGACGCCCCGTTTGGCCAGATAGACCGCATGCAGCGAACCAACCAGTCCGGCCCCGATAATGATGTTCCTTTCCATTGAACTTGATAATTGAGCGGCAATTTAACCATTCGTGAAAAGGCGCGCTCATGACCATGGTCATTATTATGGGTATCGATTTTCCTACTTTCGGTGGCACCATATTGAAAAGATGAACAACGAGTTATTGAAGGAACAGCTGGAGAAGCTGCGCGAAAAGTATGAGAACATGGGGCAGGACATGAACTCGTATCTCGATGGGCTGCTGCTTTCCAACTATCTTCCCTATTGGGAATACACAGGTGTGGATACGCTGATGACCCTTCAAAAACCCCGCACCGACTTTCCGGACGAGGTCATCTTCATCGTCTACCACCAAATAACCGAACTGTACTTCCGCCTAGCGTTGCACGAGTATCGGCAAATTGCCTACAACGGCCGAAACGTGTTGCCAAATGGCGAAGACAAGGGCTGGAAGGAAAAGATGGACCCCGGGTTTTTCAAGGAACGTGTCCGCAGAATAAACGCTTATTTCCAAGCGTTGACCAATAGTTATGGGGTAATGGAGTTCGGGATGGACAAGGAGCAGTTCCTACGTTTCAGGATGGCGCTGTTACCAGCAAGCGGCTTTCAAAGCGCTCAGTATCGGAAGATCGAGATATGTTCTACCATGATGAACAACTTGGTGCATGTGGACCATCGGGCTAAGTTTGCTGCCACACCTTCAACTGTTGAAGGCATCAACGAAATGTTCCAATACATTTATTGGAAGACCGGAGCAACCGAATTGGAGACCGGAAAGAAGACCCTGACCCTCAGACAATTTGAACAGAGGTATTCTGAGGAACTCATCGAATTGGCCGTAGAATATGGCGACAGAAACCTTTGGGCCAAATACCTAAGCTTATCTGAAGAAGAAAGGAAGGATGAGGACCTTATTCTTCAAATGAAGATGCTCGATGCCAATGTCAACATCAATTGGCCGCTTCAACATTATAAGACAGCCGCCCGTTATCTGTTAAAGGATGACGATGGTGTTCCCGCCACCGGAGGAACCAACTGGCAGAAATACCTGCCGCCCCGGTTCATGAAACGCATCTTCTTTCCAGACCTGTGGACCCCAGACGAAAAAGCGAATTGGGGTAGGGCTTGGGTGGAAGACCTTCGGAAAAACCAGTAGCTCCGAACTTTTAGGTTCGGCAAACCTTGGTGCTAGAAGACCTTAGCCAACGGCCTTTTGTGGTTCTCTGATGCGTGTTAGCGCTTACTCTCCATTTCAAAACTACTTATTAGTACAAAAGCAGTTATTTTGGCGGTGATGTTTCGAACCATTAAAAACAAACCGTTCATGAAGATCAGTTTTGCCACGCTTGTGTCCGCTCTTTTACTGACATTTTCTGCAAATGCCCAATATGTGGTAAATGGAAATGCCGATTCGATCAGTTGCAATTGCTACCGGTTGACGCAGGCCATCAACACACAATCTGGCTCTGTTTGGAATTCGAACATGATCAGTTTAACCGACCCGTTCGATTTCTCGTTCGATGTCTATTTGGGAAGCAACAATGGTGGGGCAGACGGAATAGCCTTCGTGCTTCAGCCCATTAGCACAGCCGCGGGTTCAACCGGAGGAGGAATGGGCTATGAGGGGATCGACCCTTCCCTTGCGGTTGAAATCGACACGTATCAGAATGGATGGGATCCGGTCAATGACCACATTGCCATTCAGTATGCGGGAAATGTGGATCACAATTCAGCCTTCAATCTGGCAGGACCTGCGGATGCCCTCAATGGTGGAGCAAATATTGAGGACGCATTGTGGCACCTGTTGCGCGTGGATTGGGACCCTACATCCCTAACCTTGGACGTGTATATGGATGGATCCCTACGCGTCAGCTATACTGGAGACATTGTCGCCAATGTGTTCTCATCAGACCCCATGGTTTTCTGGGGCTTCACCGGAAGCACAGGAGGTTTGAACAACGAACATCAGTTCTGCCTTTCCATTCA
>CAMCFW010000078.1 GCA_945874195.1 Chryseobacterium gleum | reverse complement strand
GAATATTAGGCAATGAACAGGGTGAACGTAAATCAGATAAATCAGATGATCTCGTTCAAATATGGGTTTCAGTCTGTTCACTAGGGTTTCAATAGCAACCTCATCAAACGGATTGAACAGATAGATGACATCCACCTCTTCGCTGATCTCATAGGTAAGTGCATCGCCTTCGGTTAGCACAAATTCCGTCAGCGGAAACTTTCCGCGGACCTTTTCAATGTTGGTGTGGGCAATGTCATTCAGTTCGGCTGCATATTCCACTCCGATCACTTTTCTGAAGCCCGCTTCGGCCGCCAATACCAAGGCGCGTCCTTTGCCAGAACCAAGATCAAGAAAAACCTTGTCACTAAAATTGAAAGGCAATTGATTCATGGCCTTTTCAAAAAGGATGGAGCTTGATGGTTGATAGAAATGACCCACATCCTTTGAACCACAATCAATGGTCAATTCATCGGCTGTTTTGTTGCCGAGGGTGTTAATTCCTAGTTCCCAATCCTTTCGCAGCTCGGTCAATCCCATGGCAAGCGTGTTCCAGGCACCGCGGTGCCGCAAGGAATACTTGAGCTGGCTCCACATCGGAAATCGACCCTTTTGCTTATAATCCATAGAGTCAAAGTTAACAGCTTCTGGATAGTTAACCGAGATACATGAATTAAGTCATTATTCTAAAAATTCGTACTATTGTATTAGTAAGTGTTAAAGTGACACTAAGTAAAATGGACATGAAACACATTCTGATACTCTGTTTCCTACTTCCGACCATCTGCTTGGCTCAATGCTCTGTTGAACTTGGTAGTGACATTCTGCAGTGCAACGGCAATCCCATTACCATAACAGCAGTGCATTCTGGCACAAATGGTCCGGACCTTCTAAAGATAACTTACGATGCTTCTCAGGGGCAGACCTCGTTGGTCGGTGCTTCTGAAGTCTACATGCATTCTGGCATACAGACCATTCCGTTCGGGCCATGGGAATATGTTATCGGAAATTGGGGAGTTGATGACGGAATTGGGGAAATGACCTCGTTGGGCAACAATATCTGGGAGATATCCATAAACGTTCCTTCGTATTATGCATATCCGGGCGGAACGAATGTTATTGGTCTTTGGATGGTATTCAGAAATGGGAACGGATCCGCACAGGGCAGGGACAACAACGGCAACGACATCTTTATCGAAACTTCCAACGGAAATTCAAGCACGTTCAGCGGTGTTTCTGCCCAGAACATTGCCGGAAGCACAGGCAGCTTCAGTTGGGACACTGGTGCGCAGACAGAAAGCATCATCGTTACCCAGACCGGAACCTATTCGGTCACGTTCACAGACGGGGTGGGTTGCGTAAGTACGGATGAAGTGTATGTTCAATTTGCCACAGGAACCGTGGCGGTGAATCTTGGACCTGACCTTTCGCTTTGCGATGGCGAAACCATCGTTTTAGATGCTGGGTCAGGATTCAGTTCTTATTCATGGTCCACTTTAGAAACATCGCAGACCCTAGAGGTCGGATTGCCGGGAGATTATTCGGTGACGGTGACAAACCAGCAAGGCTGTACAGACATCGACCTCATTCACATTGAGACCGGGGCAACGCCAACGGCCGAATTCTCATATTCAGCCGTAACGGGAACCACAATGAGCTTTACTGATGTCGGTTCTGATGCCACTATAATCTACTGGGATTTTGATGGCGATGGCGAACCTGATGACAGTTGCGCTGCAGGTGGCACGGTTCAGTTTGAGTTTCCATCGGAGAGTGTTTTTGGTGTTGAAATGACCGCAGTGAATGCCTGTGGCGAAGATGTTTCGACCCAAAATGTCCTTGTTCAAGATGTTGGAATTGAACAATTGAATGCCCTTGTGGGTTTTTCTTACTATCCTAATCCATTTTCAGAAACAGTGACCATTAGCATCGAAGACGCTTCTACGGTGATCAATTCAATTGAGCTAGTGGATATGCGCGGGCGTGTTCTTAGTCTAATCTCGCTAGTGGTAGGCAGCAAGCAACGTATAGATCTAGGCCAATTACCAAATTCAGTATATCTGTTGCGGGTATACACCGATAAAGGAATCATCAACGAACGAATCATCAAACAATAGAACATGAAAAAAATCATACTCTCAAGTGCTGCTCTTCTTTCAGCCACACTGATACTTCGGGCTCAGACCGAAATTTCAATCACCATTGACACCAAGGACATGTTCAATGTTGATTGTAACCTGCTTGGCGATGGTGCTGGCGGCCCTGCACAAGTAACAAAGGTATATATGCACAGCGGGGCCTGTTCAGAGAACAGGGGTTCAAATCAAGCCCAATCGGCCGAAGATTATTGTGCCGATCAGATCGTGCCGTTTGCCTCTGATGTGTGGCAACATGTGGTTGGCAACTGGGGACAAAGCCCACAGGACGATGGAGTAGGAGAGATGACCCATTTGGGTAACGGTGTCTATAACAAGACGTTCATCATGGAAGATTATTACAGCGATCCGAACGTGGTGAGCACCGAGATTAATTCTACCGGAACAACAGCTTCAGCACCATTGAACCCTGCCAATCCTGTACATGTATTGGGATTGGTTTTGAGAAATGAAGATGGATCGGCTTCCGGTCGTGATCAGCAAGGATGTCAAGATATTTTCGTCATTAACGTTAGTAAATCCAATCCAACGGTCATTAATTCCACCGACAATTCGCCCTGCGATTTTGTGACATTCACCAAAAACACGGTTGGAATTGAGGATAGAGATCTGGCCTACGATCTTTTTGTCGGACCCAATCCGGCCACGGACGAGGCCATCATTCGTATCAGTGTATTGGAGGATGTCAAGAACGCTATCTTTTATATTACCAATGCCATAGGCCAGACCGTGCATACGCAGGCAGCTCCGCTTAAATTTGGAAAGAACATCATACCATTTAACGTCAGTGTCCTTGGAAACGGTGTTTACATTGCCAACATCAGCAGTTCGCATGGCCTTTTGATGCAAGAACGATTGATCATCAATCATTGATCAAACACTAAATCGGATCCTTTATGAAGCCTTTAAGCCTGTCCGTTGCTTTTCTGTTTGCTTTCAATATAACCGTGGCGCAGGTCGTAACGACAAACACTGCCTACATAACTGTAGATGATTCGATCACCATTAGCTTCAATAGCGCGCTTGGAAATGGAGCTTTGGTCGGTGTGAGTCCAGTTTATATCCACACTGGTCTGATAAAATCTACCAGTGAGCATAGTGGCGATTGGAAAAATCAGGTCGGTCTTTGGGGTGCCACCGATGCAGCTCAACTTATGACCAATGCGGGTGGTGGAATTCACACAAAAGGGATCAACATTGAAAGTTTCTACAATACTGGAACTTGGGATGGCGTAAAAGCCTTGGCGATGGTGTTCAGAAATGCCAATGGCTCGCAGGTAGGCCAGAACGCCAACGGAAGCGACATTTTCATTCCGGTGTTTCAGTCTGCCAGCGAATTGGAAGCCGTTATAATGGATCCAATAGTGAATGCAAAGATCGTCACGCAGGGCGCATCACTCAGCTTTGATGTTCGCACCAATAATGCCAGCGGATTGATCAATCTTTATCAGGATGGTGTTCTCATTGGACAGAGTCTAGGAAATTCCGCATCAGCAAGTGCCAACACATCGGTTCCGGGTAAACATTATTTGCATTATTCAGTGGAATCTGGCGGAAATGTCATTACCGATAGCACCTATTTCGTAGTGTCGCAACCGCCTATCACGCAAGATCCGCCAAGCGGAATTCAGCCTGGGATCACGGTGGTCAATAGTACCAGCGTCACGCTGTGTCTGTGGGCCCCGTTCAAGGATTTCGTTTACCTAATTGGCGACATTACTGATTGGGAAGTTGATCCGGCCTATCAAATGAATCGTTCGGTGAATGGCGAACGCTATTGGATCACCCTAACAAATGTGACGCCTCAGACCGAATACCGCTTCCAATATTTTGTGGACGGAAAACACAAGATTGCCGATCCTTATGGCAATAAAGTGCTTGAAGAAGGAAGCGATGCAGGCATCAACCCGAATATTTATCCTGACCTCATTCCATTTCCAGAGGAGACCCACGGAAATGTCTCGATCTACGAGACCGACATGCAGCCTTACCAATGGCAGACCACCGGCTATCAACGACCACTGAAAGAAGACCTTGTCATCTACGAACTGCTGATCCGCGACTTCTCGTTTCGGAAGAGTTACACTTCGGTGATCGACTCGTTGACGTATCTGAAAAACCTTGGTATCAACGCCATTCAACTCATGCCTGTCATTGAGTTTGAAGGGAATGATTCGTGGGGATATAACCCGACCTTCTTTACCGCAGTTGATAAAAAATATGGTCCGGCAGATCAGTTGAAGGAACTCATAGATGCCTGTCATGCCCAAGGAATTGCGGTGATTCTTGATATTGTTCCCAATCACGCATTCAGTAGGAATCCGTATGTGAAACTATATTGGGATTCGGGTTTGAAACGACCTGCGGCAACCAGCCCCTATTTCAATCCAGTGGCCACTCATCCGTTCAGCGTTGGATACGATTTCAACCACGAAAGTCAGTATGTGCGACAGATGTTCCACCGTATTTTCCGATATTGGATAGAAGAGTTTAAAATTGACGGTTATCGCATCGATCTTTCCAAAGGACTTACCCAGACCAACAGTGGCGAGGACATTGGGGCTTGGACCAATTATGATCAAGGCAGGGTGAACATTCTGCTCGATTACGCATACACCATGTGGTCTTATTCTCCAGATTTTCATGTCATATTGGAACATTTGGGAGACAATGGAGAGGAAACTGTTCTGGCCAACAACAACATTATGTTGTGGAGTAAGGCACAGGAGCAGTTCAAACAGGCAACAATGGGTTATCAATCCAATTCAGACTGGGGTTGGCAGATGAGCTACCAGACAAAAGGATGGAACATGCCGCGCGCCATAGGCTACATGGAAAGCCATGATGAAGACCGATTGATGTTTGAGAATGTGACCTACGGAAACTCGAACAACCCACCCTACGATTGTAAAGACACTATAACAGCACTTTATAGAATGCAGGCCGCTTCGGCCATGTTCACCTTGGTTCCTGGTCCGAAAATGATCTGGCAGTTCGGGGAGTTGGGCTATGACGTTTCAATTTTCTGGCCATCTGGAACCGATGTTTCAAGAACAGCCGCCAAACCCATCCGTTGGAACTATTTCTGGGAAGAGGCAAGGCAAGGGCTTTATCGTGCTTGGAGTGCCATCAATAAATTGAAACACATGCAACCTGTCTATTCCGTGACCACCTACGGCCTTGACCTTGGCGGAACGGGTAAACGCATGTGGCTCTCGCATCCCGATATGAACACAAGCGTCACCGCCAATTTCGATGTGTTCGGCTTTGACATGACCCCGGATTTTCAGCATACCGGCACTTGGTACAATTATATGACGGGAGAACCACTTCAGGTAAATCAGACCAACATGACTTTGTTCTATGAACCGGGTAAGTACTACATTTTCACAGATCAGCCTTTGCCCGTGCCCGATCTTGATTTTGTTCCTGAACCCGAAGAACCATCATCCGTGGCAGAGAACAACGCTTTGCATACCCGTATCTATCCCAATCCAAGCACAGGAAACACCTTCATAGAGTATCAATTGAATGGAGATGTGGCGCGTTCAATTCAGATTACGGACCTCACGGGGCGCATCATTCGGTCGTTCACTCAGGGCGTATCACGTCCGGGATTGAATAGGTTGATGTGGGATGCAACCGATGAAAACGGTTCAGCCGTTTCGAACGGGCAATACATCGTCAGCATTACAACCGATAAACATCGCCTATCCAAAATGATGGTATTGACAAGATAGCTTGGCCACGTTTGTAAGTTCAGTATTATTTCCACCAAAGGATTCATCAAATAACTCAAAAGGCTGTAATATTGCAGCCTTATTTTGAAAAGGCCGCATTCGCAAGAAATTGGCGTATCAGAACAATGACCTCCGAGAAACAACGATTAGGCTATGCTTTGGGCTTGAATATCGCCAAAAACCTGCAAGAAACAGGCTTTGAGGAGTTCGACCACACAAGTTTTGCTGATGCGCTGAACGATCATTTCGCACAAAAGGAATTGAAACTCTCTGCCTCTGATGTGAACGGTATTCTGCAAACCGCCATGAATGACATTCAGGCCAAAAAACATGGACCGGTATTGGAAGAAGGCCTTCGCTTTTTGGCTGAAAACGCAAAAAGGAAAGATGTGACCGTTACAGAAAGCGGTCTGCAGTATCGCATCATGAGCGTTGGAAATGGCAGGTCACCACGCCCAACCGATATGGTCACAACCCATTATCATGGAAAATTGATCAATGGAACCGTATTCGACAGCTCGGTGAATAGAAATAGCCCCGCCACTTTCCCGGTCAACGGAGTGATACAGGGCTGGCAGGAAGCGTTGCCAATGATGAAAGAAGGTGATAAATGGGAGCTTTTCATCCCATACGATCTGGCCTATGGCGAAAGCGGGGCAGGAGGAAGCATTCCGGCCTTCGCCACATTGATTTTTGAAGTAGAACTAATAACAGTTAAATAAATATGAAAAAGGTTTTTATAGCAGTAATGGTTGGCGGCATGTTCGCAGCCTGTAATACAGACAAGGGAAAGACAGTTGAACTGAAAACCTTTGCAGATTCGACAAGCTATGCTGTCGGAACATCCATCGGACTTAATCTGGTGGCAGATTTCAAATCACAAGGAGTTGACAGCTCATTTGTCAACGAACTGGTTCTTGCCGGTCTTTCAGACGCACTGAACGGTGGCGAGGCACAATTGACACAGGAACAGGCCCAAGAGGTTGTAAGCAAGTTCTTCCAACAGATGAATGACGATAAGGCTGCAAAAAACCTTTCTACTGGCGAAACATTTCTGAACGGAAATAAGACTCAGGCCGGGGTTGTGACCACCGAGTCAGGATTGCAGTACATCGTTCTTCAAGAGGGTTCAGGAACAGCTCCAACATCTGCTGATCAGGTAAAAGTTCACTACACAGGAAAATTGTTGAGCGGTGAAGTGTTCGATAGTTCAATTGAACGAAATGAGCCGGTCACGTTTTACGTAAGAAGCGTAATTCCAGGATGGACCGAAGCGTTGCAATTGATGAAGCCAGGTGCAGAGTTCAAACTGTTCATTCCGGGTAATCTGGCTTACGGTAGCCAAGGAAATCCACGAGGTGGAATCGGGCCGAACGAAGTGCTGATCTTCGATGTGAAACTGATTGAAGTCCTTAAGCCTGAATAATCCGCTTAAGCAACATATTTTCTAAGAGTAAGGCCCCATTGAGGGCCTTACTTGTATATCGGATGTGGAAGAATGACCTGTCTGCAACAGATTGTGCCAATCTGTTCTCGAATGCCGTGATCATTCCTGCGTGAAAAAAGAAAAACTTCTTGTCGTTAATTAAATCATAAGGTACCATGGTTGGATACGACATAAAGCCGCCAGATTCGAGCAGCATTCCTCGGTCTATCTGCTCGGGTAGTTTTCCGGTCAGCTTCAGCATGGCGCTTTCGAGTATCGCCTTGTTCATGCCCTGTGCAGAGATTAACTTCTGCAACAGGTCATTTTCTATCCTCTCGCTTATCAGGGTCCTGTCATTGTTAGGTAGCAACGGGATCAATCTGGAAACGTGATACAGAATCAACTCCGTGGTCGGGTAGTTGGGCGCAGTTTGGAACGGGTGAGAATTATGCTCGTTATTTAAAATCGCCTCTGTGATGAACTTGAGGGTGTGGTGGTCGAACTCGTTCAGTTCATCTTTAAAATGTCTGAGAATGACCCGCATAAGATTGCTCAACACGCAAATGTCAAACTCGATGTACATGTTCTTTCCGAAGAATGTTGAATAACATTTCAGATCACGGTGGGCCGGCAATGGATTATAGGCCTTCTTGTAAGCCTTGTTCGAATGTTGCTTCAGCTTTTCGCGCAGCCGACCCACTCGTTCCTTATCTGCATGCTCGGTAAGGAACACCAAAGCGGTATCGTCCACATCATCAGGAATCTGAAAATGCTTGAAGCGATGCATGAATTTGCCATTCGGGAAATGCCGACTCGGGCTCGTCTGCCAAAAATTGAAGGTATCCAGCCCATCCTTGTTTTTGAACAAGCAATAGGAGGAGAGCGCATTGGCATTTATCTCACGTGTCAATTCTACTTCGGAAACACTCATCAACGCCTGAACGCCTTGAAGAATGTGAACTATGGAAGCGGTGAAGAAAAGGTTATCGTCCTCGCGGCTGTAAGGCAGATAAGGGTGATATCGCTGTGAAGGAAATATGCCTTTCGGA
>CAMCFW010000077.1 GCA_945874195.1 Chryseobacterium gleum | reverse complement strand
AGAATCTTCAGGAAAAACAACCTTGGCCATTCATGCCATTGCAGAAGCGCAGAAAAGAGGCGGCATTGCAGCCTTCATTGACGCAGAACACGCTTTCGATCGTTTCTATGCGGAAAAATTGGGCGTGGACATCGATAATCTTTTGATCTCGCAGCCCGACAATGGCGAGCAGGCCCTGGAAATTGCCGAGAACCTTATCCGTTCGGGCGCCATCGACATTATCGTTATCGACTCGGTTGCTGCGCTTACCCCAAGGGCCGAAAATGAAGGCGAAATGGGCGATAGCAAAATGGGATTGCAGGCAAGATTGATGTCGCAGGCACTTCGAAAACTGACCGGCACCATCAGCAAAACAGGTTGCGTGTGCATCTTCATCAATCAGTTGAGAGAGAAGATTGGAGTGATGTTCGGAAATCCGGAGACCACCACAGGCGGAAATGCCTTGAAATTCTATGCTTCTGTTCGGTTGGACATCAGAAAATCGGGTCAGATTAAGAATGGAGAGGATGCAACAGGAAACCGTGCCCGTGTGAAGGTGGTGAAGAATAAAGTGGCCCCGCCTTTCAAGAAAGCAGAGTTCGACATCATGTTCGGAGAAGGAATTTCGAAGGTCGGAGAGATCATTGACCTTGGAACCGACCTGGGAATTGTGAAGAAAAGCGGTTCTTGGTTCAGCTATGGAGAGACCCGCTTGGGGCAGGGGCGAGATGCGGTGAAAGAACTGTTGCTCGACAATCCGGAGTTGATGGAAGAATTGGAGGTCAAGATCAAGGATGCGCTGAAAGGCGGTGTACCATCGGCCGAATGAGGGCTTTCGTTTTTCTCATAGCGCTAGCGACCTCTGTGCTCATTGGGTGCAATTGGGAACCTGAAGAGAAGGCGGGGGAATCAACCGAGACGGATGTAACCGACCCGGCCATGCTTCGGCTTGATAGTCTGACCAAATTGCTAGAAGCATCGCCAAACGATCATCGTCTGTTGAACGAGCGGGCCAAGGTCTTTCTTGAAGTTGGCGAAACCAATTTTGCTTTGGCAGACGTAGGCCGCTCCATTTTGTTGGATAGCACCGTTTCGGACTATTTCCTCACCATTTCTGATGTTTACTTCAGATTGGGAAAACCGACCATGTGCCTCAATGCGCTTACCAAGGCAAATCAGTTGCAACCCGAAAGCACCGAGCCGCTTTACAGATTGGCGCAGTTCAATCTTTATCTGAGCAAGCATCAGGAAAGCATCGATTTTGCAAATCGCATGCTGAAGCTGGACCCGCGCGATGATCGACCATTTGTGATAAAAGCGTTGGCTCATAAGCAGCTGGGCGACACGGCAAAGGCCATTCACAACTATCTTCAAGCAATTACCGAGAACCCGGACAACTTTGATGCTTACATTGAACTTGGCGTACTTCATTTTGGGAAGAAGGATCCGCTGGCTGAGAAGTATTTTCTGGCAGCGCTCAGCATCAGACCCGATGACGTTTTGGCTCTCTACGACCTTGGATTGTTCTATCAGGAGAACGATAAGCTGAATGAGGCTTTGGAAACTTACGTGCGATTGTTAAAGGTGGATAGCGCCTACAGTCATGCCTACTATAACATGGGCTACATTCAGTATCAACACCTGCAACTTTACAACGAGGCGCTGGTCAATTTTGAAAAGGCAGTGAAGGCAGATCCAAGATACTATCAGGCCATATACATGCGTGGATTGTGCTATGAGGCCAAAGGAGATGTAACCGCGGCCAAACGCGAATACGCATATTCGCTCGAGATCAACCCTCAGTATAAGAACGCTGCTGACGGAATTCAGCGCTTGCTGAACAAGAAATTGAAATAATTGGCTGGCACGTTTGTTGCCTTGCAGAGAGCGGTTCAATTTCTAACTTTAACGCACAAATTATAACCTATTCATGAAACACCTGATACTCGGAATATTCATCCTTCTTGCATGGCCAATGACCACGATGGCACAAGACGCCCTTTGCGACAACTTGAAAAAGGTGGTCGATTCTTCTCAGGAATATTTTAAGGAAATAAGAGGCGAGGAGACCTCTTTAGAAATACGAGGGGTTCCCAAGGCATATTTCAAGTCAAACCTGTTGGTAAAGGAAGGGGTGGAAATGTTGATCACTGCCGATGAAATGTACCCGGAGGCCACCACTTATTTGGCAGAAAGCAAAATGTTCTCGCCCGAGTTGGAAAAATCCTATTCCAGTCTGAAAGCTGCCATTACCGCCTGTTTGGGCGATACTTGGGTCACTTCAGAGAAAGATAAGACGAACGACATCTTCTTAGAAGACACGGAGTTCAAGAAATTCATAGCCAAAGAGAACAAGAAGGGCAAAAAAGTGAAGATCGAGCTCTACATGTACAATCAGCGTGAACTGAATAAGTGGGTGGTTGAGCTGAAGGTATTCGGCATCGGTCGCAACATCTGATCAAGCGGAGCGCTTAAAGCATCAAACCCTTTCAAGACCATCTTGAAAGGGTTTTCTTTTTTAGTTGAACTGACTAAGTTAGACCTTTTTCACGAAAAGCTGTGCGGTCTCATGCTTTACTACCTGAATGCTCTCGCCTTTCTCAATGTAGCTTGTAAGCGCAGTGGCATCAAAGATGTCGCCATCAATTTCCACCTTGCCAGAAGGGTGTAGAAGAGTGTGCGCTTTCCCCGTTCTTCCGATCAGTTCGCTTTCCTTTGAATTGACGCCCACGAATCCATCTTCACGATTCTGAACCGAAGAAAGCACCATGGAACTCATCATGCTGGTTGAAAGAAAGCGTTTTGCGAGATAGATGGAACCGAAGAAACCGCCTACCGTGCCCAGAATAACAGTAAGGAATGCATTGATGATCTGAGCTGGCATCGTCATTTCAAAATCGAAACCAACGTTGTAGATCAAACTCAGAATAAGGGCGCTCATTATCAAGATGATGCCCGAAACCCCTGCCACACCAAAGCCGGGCAGCACAAACACTTCCACACCCAGCAGAACCAGTCCGGCCATAAAAAGAATGATCTCCCAGTTAGCAGCCAGTCCCTCTAAGTAAAGTGGAGTAAAATAGAGTAGGGCAGCCGTGATGGAAGCGATGAGTGGGAACCCGACACCAGGGGTCTGCAATTCGAAGTAAATGCCACCGATTATGATCAAAATGAGGATTCCGCTCACCGCAGGATTCACCATCCAGCCGATGAAGGTTTCCAATGCGGTAACCTGGTAGATTCTCATTTCATGGAAAGGGAATCCGTTTTCCTCAAGAACCTCTGAAATGGATTCGTGCATGCCCTCACAAAATCCATTGGCAATTGCTTCCGAAGCGGTGAACGTGAGCACTTTTCCAGAATCGATAATGCCATCGATGCGTATGGAAGCATCTACCATGGCCTGAGCAATATCCGGATTCCGTCCTTTTGCCTCGGCAGTAGACCGCATGGTACTACGCATGTAACTCTGATACTTGTCGGGCATTTCTGACCCGGTCTGATCCACCACTGTAGCAGCACCGATGTTGGCACCTTTTCGCATGTAAATGCTATCGCAGGCAATGGAGATGAGCGCGCCTGCACTTGCCGCATTGTTGTCTACAAATACCCAAACTGGGATCTTGCTGTTCAGAATTTTGGTCCTCATGCTATCTGCGTGAAGCACCATGCCTCCATAGGTGTTCATGTGAAGCAGAATGAGGTCGGCAGGCCATGCGTTGGCCTCTTCAAATGCCTTTTGCATTTTCCGCCAAACCGCAGGGCCGATCTCTTCCTTCACCTCAAAGACATAAACTTTCTTTTTCGTGGATGGAACAATCTCCTTCTGAGCTTTCTGAACCACAGGATCAGCAACAACGCTATCGTTCTGTGAAAAACTGAACTGAACAACGAGAAGGGAGATAAGGATGGTGATGAATGTGCGCGTCATGCCATAAAGCTACGCAGCAAGTTCAGAAATTCGGTATGAACGTATGGATTGGTGGCAATGATCTGCTTACAGAAGATTGCTTCATCCTTACCCTGAAAGTCGGTTACAATGCCTCTGGCTTCGCGAACAAGGAGAACCCCGGCTGCCACGTCCCATGGACTGAGGCTGTACTCGTAGAACCCATCGAAACGGCCACAGGCCACATAGGCCAGATCGGTGGCTGCCGAACCCGGTCTTCTGATACCGTGAGAATGTTTCATCAAATGCTTGAACAGGGCCAGATACTCATCGAGCAGATGATAATCGTAATAAGGAAACCCGGTTCCCAGAAGGGAATCGGCAACGGTTTTTGCTTCTGAAACTTGGATGGCTGCACCATTCAGAAAGGCCCCACCATCTTTTACGGCCATGAACATCTCATCCTGATTGATCTCGTAGACCACACCGATCAATGGTTCTTCGTTCATCAGCAAGGCAATGCTGACCGCAAAAAAGGGCATTCCGTGTATGAAATTGGTGGTTCCGTCCAGCGGGTCTATCACCCATTTCAGTGGATTATCATCTGTTTTTTCGGTTCCTTCTTCGGTTATGAATCCGGCTTGCGGAAGCAAGGATCTCAATCGCGCTACAATGATCTTTTCTGCCCCTTTGTCCACATACGAAACAAAGTCATTCAGACCTTTCTTTTCAACTTTTATCGAGCTGAATCCTTTGCGTTCGTGGCGAATGACTTCTCCGGCCTCGCGTGCGACCAGAGTCACCGCATTACTGATATGCGTTAGCTCTATCGTGCTGAATTCCATCAGAACTTGACGAGCTTCGGTCCGATTCGGTGAATGGTGAATATGCCGATAAGGCCCAGAACGATCAGGATGCTGGAAATGATCTCGGCCTGTGTGATCCCGAATCCGAAAATGAGGTATTCGTTATTGACGCGGATCTGTTCAATGAGCAATCGTTCGATGCCCGAGAGAAGAAGATACCATGCTGCCAACTGACCCGGAACTTTCCATCGCTTACGCATGCTCCAAAGAAAAGCGAAGATGCAAAATGCCATTACTGTTTCGTAGAATGGGGTTGGCCAGGCATAACCCGTCAGACTCACATATCCGTTTTCGGCAAAGTCCTGTTTCAGATCAACTCCCAATACGTTTGTGGGGTAATTGTATGACCACATCCAATCGGGCAGAAAACCCAACCATTCGGGTTTGGGCGCATCGTTCGGTATACCCCAGTCGCCATCGCCCGACACTTGACAACCGATCCTACCAATGCCATAAGCAAGCATCAATCCGGGCAAGGTGGCATCGGTCAAGTGGATTATTGGAAGACGGTTCCTCCTGGCGTAATACCAAATGGCGGCCGTGGCACAGATGAATCCACCCAAAAAGGACATGCCGCTGAAAGAGAGCAACGATCCCATCGGGTCGCGCATCAGATCATCCCAGTTTTCTAGATTATGGAACAGTTTCGCTCCAAGAATTCCGAACACGGCAGCCAGAATGGTGATGGTGCCCACATGGTCTTTAGGATGAATGGTAACATCTTCTTCTCTGGGCTCGGGCAAGGCATTCGTTCGGTCTTCGTAAAGGCGTGTTCCGACCGAAAATGCTGCGCCCAGAAGACCGCCAAGCAAACTGCCTTTGGTTGAAAGAACATACTCCTGAGGGTCAAGAATAGCCACGTCCAGATCGAAGATCAGTCCGAGGAATTTGTAGCCTACAACGAAACCAAAGACCGCAGAAACGATCTTTTCAGTGAGGCTTGAAGGTCTGCCCAACCAAACCTTCTTCTTGGTCGGTGGAATAAGCCCCAGATCCACTTTGCGTTGTACTTCGGAAGTCAGGTTCAAACTGGCGGCCACAAAGGACAAGGCCACCATCAGTCCAAAACTTTGAACGAGCTTGAAAACAGGAATTGACAGTCCGAAAAGATCGAGAACTAGGTCGTAAAGAGTAGGGTACATGTGCGCTTCGTTGCTGAAGGTGCAAAGATGCACTTATTGATCAGCCTACTTGAAAGGAACAGATCAGTTCATGATTATTTTACGTGTCTCATTCATACCATCGCCCACCACACGGAGGAAGTACATGCCGCTTTCGGCTTCCTGAAGTGAGAAACGACTTTCGTAATAACCGTTCACCTGAATGTTCTGGTCGGCAACCACCTGTCCAACGCTGTTCAATACCATCACACGGCACTTGCCCTGATAGCCGGAAAGCTCAAATATGAAATTTCCATCGTTCGGATTCGGATAGACCTCAACGCTTTGTTCGTTATCCAGTTCGGTTACGTTTGCCAGAACACCGACCGAAAACCCATGGGTGATGTGACCTCCGAACTCTGCTTCAAAGTTCACCAGGTTGCCGCTACTTCCGTTGGCCTTGAAGCGGCAATAGCCCGAACCCTGATCGGGCCAGGCCCAGTAGCTAAGACCATCATCTTCCGAATCGTAAAGGTGGAAAGTATAGCAGCCATAAGGCAGGTCCAAGGTGTCGTTGTAGACCGTATTGGCTTCGGAATTGCTTCGTTCGGCCACCACATTGCCATCAATGTCAAGTATCTCCCAATAGTTCTCATGCGGATAGTTGTTGGTCTTGTAGCGAACGATGAAATTGCCTTCGTACACATTGGGCATCACAAACTCGGTGGTGTAGCTGTTGTTGTCGGCATATTCGTCCGAAGCACCGTTGGGCTCAGTAATGGTGGCAATGAATTTCCATGTGTTGTTTCCTTGCCAGAAGCTGTGATCGTCTATTGGAAGCACAACTTCTTCCGATTCCATGAAATCGAGGCTGCCGCTCCAGTTGAACGTGAGCGGTGATCCGCCCTCGACCATATAGGTGATGACGGCTGAAGTGAGCGTAGTAGAACCTGCGTTTCGGATAACGATACTGGCGTCATCGCAATATGGATTGGTGCGTGATCGGTACTCCCAATTTGTTGGCGAAAGCACGTCATATACCTCGGCATCCAAACTATGGTTGGCCGCACCGTATTGCAAAAGATGCATGGCCACTATGTAGTTTCCGCCAGCCATTCCGGGGTTGTTATTGGGCACGGGAGTGATATGGTAATCGAGGTTCACGGAGCTGCCCGAAACACGGTCGGTGATGATGAACTCGTTGTCTTTCACCACATCGCCCGGACACCAGCCTTCTCTGGCACCAGGCCATGTTCCGCCTTGCGGAAAGACCGGATTCTGAGCGCAATCGTGTGTTTGCCAAATGTGCCATGCCGCTGCTTGGCTTCCATTCACCCTGAGGTAATGAGTGTTGTCCTTCCATTCGCAGCAATGCGGATAGGCGCCATTTGCGTTGCTCGTATTGTGTCCGTGGCCTGTGAGGCGGGTCTTCATTTTGAAATGTTCTCCATCGGGGTGAACAGCCACATTCACGGCTGGCAGCGAAACATCGTTGTCCAAATTTCCATACGACATGGAGCCCGAAGCACCCCAAGGACGGGTCAGTTCCACTACATCGGCCATCGGTGTGCCGTGTATCATGGCAAACTTCACATCGATGAGTTCCTGTTGGTTTCCGTTCTCAATATCAACCGAATCGAGAAGCAGGTGGGCATAGTCGGTCACGTCATAAACCCAAGTGAAACCTTGTGGACCAAGGGTGAGGTTGATGCCGTATGGAGTGATGAAACGGCCAATTTCGAATCGGTCGATGATCTCGAAAGGCTCATCGTAATACCAAAGCGTGTCGTTATAAGATGCGACATCGGTGATGATGTCCTGCGTTTCAAACGTTCCATCCTCGTGCCACGTGTAGGTTTGGCCAGCATAGCCAAGGGTGGTTCCCACAGGTTGGATGCCGTTTCCCTGCACTTCATATTCCGAGATGGTGATAGGCACCACGGGAACCAAGGTGCTAACCAACACGGAATCTTCATGAGAAACATAATCGCCTTGCACCAAGTTGATCAATGGTCGGTCGGAGGTAAGAACAGCATCTGTATTGTAATGGGCCCAAGGTCTTGCTTCAAGAACAGGTGCGCCCAATAGGACGGGGGTGTTTCCGTTCGCTGAGCGGTCCACAACCTGATAATCAGATTGGTCGAAGTCGTAATAGGCCAACAGGTTTGCATAATTAGGATGCGAATTGTCAACCCTTCGGTTCATCCATGCCGCAATGGTGGCTGCGCTCAGCTCGGTGTTCCAAACTTGGAACTCGTCCATCTTTCCGTTGTGCGAATTGGCTGAAGAAAACCCTTTTCCCACCACAAAACGGTCGATGACCCCGATGCTGCGCGTTAGGCCAGTGCCCGAATGCCAAAGCACACCGTTCTTATAGATCTTCATGGTGCCTGCGGTTGCGTTCTTGGTGAATGCCCAATGCACCCAATTGCCCTCGAATTCTGCCGCGGTGGCGGGTTTGTTGATTCGGTCGAAGCCTGTTCCGTTACCCGCATCCCAATAGATGTTGGAGTTGCTCCAAGGC
>CAMCFW010000076.1 GCA_945874195.1 Chryseobacterium gleum | reverse complement strand
CCCATTACTGTTGATGTAAGCGTTGTCAGAATCAAGAAAAAAGGACCGTCCCGTTAAAGGGACAGCCCTCACTTCTCTAAAAAACCTTCCACATGCTGACGTGCGGCCCCACGTTCGGCACTTCGTATTCGGGGCCGAAGCAGCACCAGCCGTTGGCCTCGTAGAACGGTATGGCCGCAATGCGCGCCTGAAGCCATCCGGTGCGGGCGTTCCAAAGCTGTACGCTTTCCTTTTCGAGCGTCAGCAGCACTTCGCTTGCCAGTCCGCGGCCTTGATAGTTGTCCAATGTGCCCATGCCGCGTACCTGCACCGCTGGCCGCAGCCCAAGCGTGGGGATGATGGTGCCGCTGTCGTCATCCATCTCCTCATATCCCGCGCAGAGCGGTTCGAAGGGAGGGCAAGCGCTCTTGGCGTTCACATCCATGGCGCTGCCGTTGGCATGGTCGGGAATAAGATGGGCGCGGCCAACGGACACCACCTTTTCATCGGCCTCCACCCACACATTGATGGCCTCCTTGTCGCCCGCCAACTGTTCGGAACCCTTGGGCGCACCGAGCGGCTTGCGCAAGATCTCGTAGCGGGTATCGAAATAGGCGGGCGGCAGCGCTTTGCCGGGCAGGCGGACAATGGTTTTCATAGCAGGAAGAGGTCAGCGATTACGAACGAGGCGAAGGTGATGGATGCAATGCCGTTGGTGGTGAAGAAGGCGAGGTTGACGCGGCTCAGGTCGTTGGGTTTCACAATGGAATGCTGATAGATGAGCAGGCCAAGGAAAATGGTGTAACCGCTCCAGAAGAGCCAATGGAAGTCGCCCATGCGTCCGGCCACAAAAAGTAGTCCTGCCGTAAGGGCATGGAGCGCATTGGAGAGCATGAGCGCTTTGGCCTTTCCCAACCATACGGGAATGGAGAAGAGCCCGTTCTCGCGGTCGAAGTCCTCGTCCTGCAAGGCATAGATGATATCGAACCCACCCACCCAGAACAGCACCGCGAACGAGAAGAGCAGCGGCAACAGGTCGAACCGCCCCACCACGGCCAGGTAGGCACCGATGGGCGCAAGGCTCAGTCCCAGACCTAGAATGAGGTGGCACAGGGCCGTGAAGCGTTTCGTGAGGCTATAGCCCAATACCACAGCAAGCGCAACAGGCGAAAGCGCCAAGCACAGCGGATTGATGAAATAGGTGGTGACGACAAAGGCCACGGAATTAAGGATGACGAACCAAAGTGCTGCATTGGCATTGATGATGCCTGCTGGGATCTCGCGGATGGCCGTTCGGGGGTTCTTGCCGTCAATGTTGCGGTCAATGAAACGGTTGAACGCCATGGCCGCGTTCCGCGCAAAGACCATGCACAGCAACACTTTCAGCAACAGATGCCATTCGAAGGGGGCCTGGTTGAACTGAACGGCAAGGAAGAAACCGATCAGGGCGAACGGCATGGCGAATACCGTGTGCGAGAATTTGACGAGCGAGAGGTAGTTCTTCATTATCGAGGTCAAAAATAGGTATAAGGTGTAAGGCGTTAGGTATTAGGCTAAGGCATAAGTCACTGTCAACCGTCAACTGAACACTAACCACTAAATTTACCCCATGTTCAAACGTCTGTTCTTCTTTTCGGGCATCATCGCGTTCCTGCTTGCCTGCGGTGTCATGTGGTTCTGGTATCTTCCCCGGCAGGAGGCATTGAAGCAAAGCACCGTTCAGAGCGTTTCAGCGGACTCGCTGATCATTGATACGGTTCAAGCAATGCCGCAGCAATGAAACACCTGCTGCCGTTTTTCCTGTTTCTCTTTTCGCTTGAAACGTTGGCGCAGCGGGTGGCCTATTCGCCCGATTTCGAATTCAAGGACGGCATCTACCTCTCATTTCTCGATTTCAAGAACAACAACCCGGTTCCGATCACCCACCTACTCAGCGATTTCGACATCCGCGCTTCCGATTACCTTTTGCAGGTGCTCGATTCGGATTCCATCACCTTCTACGACAATCTGTTGGAAGAACGGGTGTTGGACGTAAGGTCTGTGTGGGGCTATTGCAAAGCGAATAGGGTCTAAATTGGTTGGAATACGGTTTCGGGCTCCGAGCGTTGGGAGGACCGTGGCTGGTTCCCGATCGTTTCGTTAGGAGCCTACAGCTATTTCACGGCTGTGATGACCATGACACGCTTTGTTCCGCCCACACCCGGTGTGATGATGCAATCGCGCGGCACGATCATGGACGATGGCGCCATGTTTCCAGACCAAGGAAGTTCCTATCAGGAATCGGTACCCGTGCAGCTGCTGCTCGACTTTTCGAACGGCAACGTCATTCAACTGGGAACAGGCGACCTGACGGCCATTGCACCGGCCACCATGCGCGAACTTCTGGGGCGTGATGTCGATCTGTTGCGGGAATTCGATGAGCATTCGAAACGCGATCAGAAACAGACGTCCATGTTCTACATCCGGCTCTTCAACGAGCGAAATCCGATATACTTCCCGCAGAATCAGTAGGTGCCGGTTGTTTTAGTGTGAAAAAGAATTGATAACCCCCTTGTTTGATGGGGGTCAGTTCAGCAATAACCTACTTTCTTTGCGAAATCAATACTTCAAAGGAAATGGCGAGAAAAATGAGTCAGGTTTATGCACGCATCAGTTTATTCGTGCTCATCATTGTCGGAATATTCGCAGCCTTCTATCCAACGGTGCATCCTTCGGGCGGTGAGTTCAATTCGGGCGACATTGCATGGCTCATTTCAGCAGCGGGTCTCGTCTTATTGATGACCCCTGGGCTTTCCTATTTCTATGGCGGAATGGTTTCGGCCAAGAACATCATCAGCACCATGCTTCAGAGTTTTGTGGCCTTGGGGGTCATCACGGTGCTGTGGTATGTGGTGGGGTTCAGCCTCAGTTTTGGCGACAGCATCGGTGGTTTCATTGGCGACCCACGCACCTTCTTCATGTTCAATAATGTGGGAACGGCCGCTCATCCCACCATTGCCACCGGCATTCCGTTCGTGCTATTTGCCGCCTTTCAGCTCAAGTTCGCCATCATTGCACCCGCGCTCATCACAGGCGCATTTGCCGAACGGATCAAGTTCTGGGGCTACATGCTTTTCATCATCCTGTTCTGCCTGTTCATTTACACCCCGTTGGCCCATTGGACATGGCATCCCGAAGGTTTCCTGTTCAAATGGGGCGTGCTCGACTTTGCGGGTGGAACAGTGGTACACATTTCGGCAGGAATGGCGGCATTGGCCGGGGCCATGTTCTTCGGTCGCAGAAAGGTGCACCGCGAACAGGGCGAAAGCACACCAGTGAACATTCCCTACGTGTTGCTCGGCACCGGACTGCTCTGGTTCGGATGGTTCGGATTCAATGCGGGTTCGGCATTGGCGGCCAACGGGCTTGCGGTGACCGCGTTTGTGAACACCAACTTGGCATCGGCATCGGCCATGTTGGCGTGGTTGATCTACGATTCGGCCCGTGGAAGGAAACCATCGGCATTGGGCGGCTGCATCGGTGCGGTGGTCGGTCTGGTGGCCATCACTCCGGCCGCAGGATTCGTGAGTTTCGGGGCAAGTGTGGCCATCGGCATCTCGGCCAGCATCATTTCGAATATAGCCGTTCATCTTAAGTCGAAATCCACGTTGGACGATACACTCGATGTGTTCCCCTGCCACGGGATCGGTGGCATTGTGGGTATGATCGCCACGGCCATTTTTGCCTTGGACGGTGGGCTCATTACAGGCGAAACGACCCTGTTCTTCAATCATCTGTTGGCCTTGCTCATCGTTTGTGCTTTTACTTTCGGAGGTTCTTACCTCTTGTATTACATCACGAATGCGATCATTCCGCTTCGCGTGAGTGAGGAGGCCGAGGAGATCGGCCTCGACCTGACGCAGCACAACGAGCAGTACATTCCGGGCCGAGTGGATTGACCCGAATGGAGATTTGTTCGAGGAGTGTCGCATCGGTACGTAACTTGTGCCGAATACGCACAGCACCATGAAAATCCTGACCATTCTCAGCATCCTCCTTTCAACCCAGATCAGCGTCAACGCGCAAGAGGTCGTCCGCTATTATCACGAAAATGGCAACCTACGGTCCATTGGGCAGGAGAAGGGCGGAAAACCCGTAGGCCGATGGTTCTTCTATTACGACAATGGAATTTCTGAAATGAATGGAAGCTACGAAGCTGGCCTGGTGAGCGGTGATTGGCAATGGTATTTCCCGAACGGGGAACTGCAAAGCACTGGAAGTTACACCGAGGGCAAGGCCACCGGCAACTGGCTTTGGAATCACACCAATGGCAAGCCGAGCATTATTGCAACCTACCAGAACGGCAAGGAAAGCGGGGAATGGAAATGGTATTTTGAACACGGACAGTTGCAGAAGACAGTCTATTTCCTCAACGGAAAGTTTCTGGACATTGTGGTTTGGAAGGATGCTTTAGGCCGCGACCTCAACAAAGGCGACTTTGCCAATGGCAACGGAACAGTGAATTATTACGATGCCGATGGCAATTTCCTTCAATCGATCGTATTCAAAGATGGAGTAGGGGAAACCCCGATCGCTCCGGGCAATTGACCCAACGTCAATCCTCCACTTCGTATAACAGGCGCATGGTGATGGACGCGGTCTTGTTCTTATCCTCTGTGTTGAAAGCCCCTCCCCAACTGTAGTCTTCGTTGCTGTTCTGTCCAGTTATCTGAAATACTCCCATCGTGGCCTGTTGCAGGTCGCCTAGTTCGCCTCCCGAATTGGTGGCGATCGTTTCGGCCCTCAGTCGCGCGTCTTCCGATGCCTTTCTGATCATTTCTATCTTCAGGTCGGCCATTTTGGTATAGTAATAGCGTGGTTGTTCCGAATAGAACTGCAACCCCTTGTTCATCAGTTCTGTAATTGACCTCGAAAGTTCCTCCACCTTCTCCACTTCGCTCGATTCGATCTCTACCGACTGACTCAATAGAAATGCTTCGAATACCTGACCGACATAGTCACCGTTCTGGTATTTCGGCTGCGATTTTTCTGATGTGTTCACCGCTGTGAAAACCATCTTATCGGGTTTGATGCCCTTGGACGCTAGGTACTCCTTGATCACCTGCTTGTCTTTTTCCAACGCCTCGTAGGCTTCCTGAAGATTTTGGCTTTCGCGAACGAAACGTCCTTCCCAAACGATGAGGTCCGAAGTAAAATCGGCCGAACCGAGACCTGTCACACTGATGGTGCCCTGGGTTTCGGAACGTTCCACGTAGGCATTTCCGAGAAAGAAGGCGGCCACCACAATGGCAGCAGAAAAAAGAAGGGCGTTTGTCGTTTTCATGGTTTCAAATGTAGCGACTGAACCGACCTGTGCCACTTCTGCGCGTTTCTTCCATTTAACTTTTCTTAACTGAATCGTGCTGAATATCGGACAATACAGCGCCTTGAGGAAGCGTTTTTTTTCCGGATCGCAGCGGTTTATGGAATTGCAAAGACCGTTGCATCCAAATGGAAAGTCTAACCTAAAAATCCAAAAACATGAAAACGCTTGCAATCATCATCACATCCGTATCAACCATCATTTTCCTATCCGTTTATTCACTTTTTCCCGAGAGGTTTTCGCCCCGTCAGGTAGAGCGCGAAAAAGGCTGCGTGTTCAACTCGATGATGGGAATTGAGCAGACCGAAGATTTCGCAAAGTTCAAAACCCCCGATAAGGTGGTGCAATCCATAGACCACGCGCTGGGATGGATGGCTGAGGCCCAACAGAAGAATGGCGGTTGGGGCGCTGGCAGTCATTACAAGCAAACGGAAATGGACCCACATGCGGTGCAGGCCGATCCGGCAACCACCTCCATGGTGGGCATGGCGCTGCTGCGAAACGGCAGCACCATGGAATCAGGAAAGTATCAGGTTCAATTGAACAAGGCTGTGGAATACATCCTTAAGCAAGTGGAAAGTTCCGACCGCCAAAGCCTGAACATCACCAACCTGACGGGCACGCAGATCCAAAGCAAACTCGGACAGAACATCGATGTGGTGTTGGCATCGCAATTCCTCACCAATCTGTTGGAAAAGCTTCCAGAGAACCATCAGCTACGCAAAAGAATTAACGAAGCGCTTAACCTCTGTGTGGTGAAGATACAGAACGGACAGATGGCCGATGGAAGCAGCAAAGGCGCGGGCTGGGCCGGAGTGCTGCAGTCATCCCTGGCCTCGAACGCATTGGAAGCGGCCGAACATGCAGGTGCAGATGTGGATGAAAAGAAACTGGAACAGGCCAAAGATTATCAGAAGGGTAATTTTGATGCGGCAAGTGGTGACGTGAAGACCGATCAAGGAGCGGGAATCGTGCTCTATTCGGTTTCGGGTTCGGCCCGTGCATCGGCCAAAGAGGCCCGCGAAGTGCAGGAACAACTTACAAAGGCCAACAAGCAGCCTGCAGGAAGTTCGGTGAAGGCCGAAGACCTGCGCGAACTTGGCTATAGCGAAGAAGAGGCCGCTCGCAAGGCCACGGCCTACAACGTCTTTCAAAGCGCCAAGCAGACCGCCCAACGCGAAGACGTGGTGAGCGGATTCGGTAACAACGGTGGCGAGGAATTCCTCAGTTTCCTTCAAACAGGCGAAGGTCTGGTCATTGCGAAGGACAATTCTTGGAAAAACTGGTATGACGACATTTCCGGAAAGATGGTTCGTATTCAGAACCAGGACGGAAGCTGGAACGGACATCATTGCATCACAAGCCCCGTTTTCTGCACTGCAACCTGCCTGCTCATTCTTTCCATAGAGAACGATCTGCAAGGACTTCAGAAGATGGGAGGTTCTTAGAAACGCACGCTTGCCTCTACAAAAGCCTACAATAATCTAGGTTTTTTCCCCTTGAGAAGATAGAAGAAGTGAAAAGGAAGCTCGACCGTTTGCACCGATGCATTCGGTCGGGCTTTTCTGTTTCAAGACGCGGTATTCAGAATCCAACACATCTGGACAGGATTTTCGAACCTAGTAAAATCCGTGGTGTGGCAACCTAACCGAGTTTTAAAGGTCATGTTGCAGACAGTTTTCAGTTGTTGTAATTTCACACAGGGATTCTTTTACTTTTAAACTCGCTATGAAAACCTTCGCTTTCCTGTTTGTTTCGCTTTTATTCGTCACAGAAACCATCTACGCGCAGAACGTGATCAAGATTCAGATCGACCACGGTGGACTGCATTGCCCATATCTCGGACCCCGACTGAAGAATCAATTCACTGAACTTGCTTCAGTTGATAGTGTAAAGATTGATAAGGCAACAAGTATCGCGACCCTCTACATGATTGATGGTCAGGATATTCCAGATGCTGAGATTGCGGACATCATCGTTCATAAGGTCGGATTCCCGCGACCTGAAATAAAGGCCATTAGCCGTCATGAGGATTAAGAGCCACCTTGGCCTTATTGTATTCTGCCTGAGCTCATTCATGGCTCACGGGCAGAATTCTACATTCATGCGTTTAGCCAAAGTTGATGGACTCAATTTCGGTCTTTCATTCACAGAAGCAATGGATGGAGGAATGGTCGGAACGGGTCAGGACGATGGAGCCGGTGGCCACGGCAGTTGCGATATGTACATTCATAAGATCGATGAGTGCGGTGTGACCGAATGGTACAAGCGCTATGGAGGCGGAGGCGAAGATGGAGGTAAATACGTAACGCAATTGACCGATGGTGGATATGCTGTAGGCGGATTGAGTTCGAGTAGCGGTGCAGGCGATTACGACCTATGGCTGATGCGTTTGGACGTCAATGGCAACCTGATCTGGTCAAAGACCTTCGGTACAGGGGCAGGTGATCACGGCCGTTGTGTGGCTCAGGCACCCAATGGCGACATTCTATTCTCCGGATTCAGGAACCCGCTTCTACCCGTGATGTACAGGGTGGATCTGGCCGGAAAAATCGTGTGGCAGAAGGAATTCGGTCTGGCAAGCGGTATCCTCAACTACGTGGAATTCTTCCCCAATGGCGACATTTTGGCGCTTGGCGATTTTGCTGGGCCATATGGTGGTCGTGACGTCTTCATTTCCCGTTTGGATGGATCGGGAAATCTGATCTGGGCACAGCAGTTGGGAACGGGCGGTGAAGACGGGATCGACTGGGATGTGGCCGGAAAGATCGGCAACAATGATTTTATCCTCAGTGCCACAATGGCCGGATTCGGTACGGATCAGGACATGACTATCAGCAAGTTTAATGGAGCAGGAACGCTGCAGTGGCGAAAACGTGTTTATGGTGCTGCGGTCGACAAATGCCACTTTGTGAATCAGACCAGCGATGGAGGCTACATTCAAAGTGGCACCACCACCAGCTGGGGGTTCGGTGACTACGATGTGCTTGTGAATCGATTCGATCCTGCAGGAAATCACCTCTGGAC
>CAMCFW010000075.1 GCA_945874195.1 Chryseobacterium gleum | reverse complement strand
TCTCCAACAAAAATGAACTGGTAGTCTTCTCCCATTTCTTGGATGAATTCTGCTATGTATTTGAACCCTGTGAGCACCTGATGGCAGTCCACGTGCTTCGCATCAGCTATGTTGTATAGCAGGTTAGACGTCACAATTGTCTTGACCACGTACTGATATCCGTTCAGTCTGCCCAATTCACTCCACCGGGTAACGAGGTAGTGTGTCAGCAGCGCACCGGTCTGGTTGCCATTCAGCAGTTCCAGTTTTCCCTCCAGATTGCGCACGGCAATTCCAACGCGGTCGGCATCGGGATCGGTTCCCATCACAAGGTCAGCGTCCAATGCTTCGGCCTGTTCGAGTGCCAACTTAAGTGCAGCTGCCTCTTCGGGGTTGGGCGAAACCACCGTTGGGAAATTCCCATCAGGAACGGCCTGTTCGGCCACACTGTGAATATTGGAGAATCCCATTTCCTTCAGACAACGAGGAACCATTGTTCCTCCCGTGCCATGAAGCGATGTGTAAACGATCTTCAGGTCAGCTTGCGCTTTGACAGCTTCGGGCGAAAGACAAAGTGACAGTAATCCATCGATGTAGGCACGGTCGATCACTTCGTCAACCACCGTGATCAAAGCTTCATCGGCATTCCACTTCACTTTCTGTGGCCCGCTGATCTTCTCTACCTCGGCTATCACGTTGGTGTCGTGGGGCGCAATGAGTTGGCCGCCATCTTCCCAATAGGCCTTATAACCATTGTATTCTTTCGGATTGTGCGAAGCGGTGATCACCACTCCACTCTTACAACCCAAATGACGTATGGCGAACGATAGTTCAGGAGTTGGGCGCAGTTCGCTGAAGAGGTAGGCGCGGATGCCGTTGGCAGCAAATACTTCGGCCGTTTTCCGTGCAAACAGCGCACTGTTGTTCCTCGAATCGTGGGCAACCGCCACGCTGATCGGCCCTTCGAACGATTGTTTCAGGTAATTGGCCAGTCCTTGGGTGGCCATTCCCACGGTGTAAATGTTGATGCGGTTGGTGCCCACACCCATTATTCCGCGAAGGCCACCCGTTCCGAACTCAAGGTTGCGGTAAAAGCTTTCAGTGAGTTCGTTGCCGTTCTCGTTTATAAGTGCTTGAACCGCTTTTCTGGTTTCTGGATCAAAGGCATCGCCCGTCCATTTCTTTGCCTTTTCGAGTACCGTTGTTTTCATGTCGATGAAATGTTGTAAAAATACTAATGACCTTTCAGTATCTTTCATTCATTGGCTGCGAAAGCCTATTTTTGAAATTCATCAAAAATGAATAAAGCATGAAGAAGATTGTTTTTATAACGCTTGTATTTTGCGGAATGTGCAGTACCGGATTCGCGCAACAGGAAGAATTGAAGTCGGCAGCGGCCAACCTCGAAAAGAAGGATTACATCAAGGTTATTGACGACCTGAACAAGGCGAAGAAGGCAGTTTCAAAATTGATATCGGACCAACTTGGAAGTGTTTTGCCTGCCAGTTTCGGTGAATACAAGATGCAGGAGGTGCCCATGAACATCATGGACGCGCAAAGTGTAGGTATCAATAAGGTCTATGCAAAACCTGTGGTGCAAAAGGCAGAACCCGCAGCTACCTTGGTCCAAGAACCACCAGCACCTGGAGCTCCGATGACAGCACCGCCTGTGGCGTCCCCTTCAATGGGATTGATGAACCAAGAGCAGATCACAGTAAGCATCACTACGAATATGATGATGGCCGGTTCGGTTCAGAGTGCGCATTCAATGGCCGATTCGGGCATGGAATCAAATGATGTCAAGGTGCTTAGGGTGAAGGGTTATCGGGCCATTACAAAATCATTGGGTTCTGGAATGGGAACTGGCATGGGCATGCCCAGTGGAGGCAGTGTCGGAGAACAGGCTCAGGCAATCGTAGGTGGCGCCTTCATTTCTGTGGAGGCACGTGGGGTTAAAGAACCGGGTGCAGCCTTGAAATTCCTCGAATCGATCGACCTCGAAAAACTAAAGGCCATCGTAGGCGAATAGACCTACGATTCCTTCTTCAGGTTCTCTTCGAACATTTTGATCAGATCTTCATCGGACATTCCCAAATTCTGAATTGAGAATTTGGCATCTTCGGCCAATTCGTGCTTCGGATTTTCGTCAACGAATTTCTGGTAGAAGAAGCGGGCCTGGGCCGTGTCAGCGTTCACATTCTCTTCGCAGAATCCGCAGAGGAACAAGGCCTCAGGAGCGCGCTTGAAGCTCGGATGGTCTTCATAGACCGTTCTAAAATACTTCACAGCCAAATTGCCCTGCCCAATACCCATGCTCACTTCGCCCGCTTTAAAAAGCATGTCAACCGCCAAGCTGTCATCTGGATGGCTTTGATAGAACTGAGCGTATTGTCGCACGAGCAACATGCCAGCATTCGGGTCGGCAGGTTTTTCCGAATCGGTGAATAGAATGGCTTCCAGACTATCGATCTTGGCCAAGGCCAGTTGGCTGGGGGTCAAGGTTTTTTCTGATGGTCCGCAGGCGTTGAGCAACAGCACAACCCCGGTCAACATCCATATTGTTCTTTTCATTTTGGAAATTTCATTTTGTATTCTACATCAACAATTCCATTTGTGATGTCGGCCAATTTTCCTTTCAGCATACGTCTGCGGATAGCCGGTAGGTGATCGGTGAATAGTTTGCCTTCAATGTGGTCATATTCGTGCTGAATGATGCGCGCGGCCATGCCATCGAATTCCTTCTCTTGCAACTCCCAGTTCTCGTCATAATATTCAAGCACGATATTAGGTTTTCTCGAAATGTCCTCTCGAATGCCCGGAATGCTCAGGCAGCCTTCGTTGAAATCCCATTTCTTGCCCGACTCTTCTAGAATTATCGGGTTGATGAATACTTTGGCAAATCCGTCAAGTTCCGGATGGTCTTCAGAAAAAGGAGTGGCATCCACAATAAAAAGCCGGATGCTGAGTCCGATCTGGGGAGCAGCCAAGCCAACCCCTGAGGCCTCATACATCGTTTCGAACATGTTGTCCACCAACTGTCCGAGATCGGGATAATCAGGCGCAATGTCGTCAGCAACCCTTTTCAGAACGGGATCACCGTAGGCAACGATCGGCAATATCTTGGTCTTACTCATGATCTGTTCGCGCTGTTCTGTTGTTCCATATACGATTGCAGAATGATGGTGGCGCTCACCTTGTCCACCGTGGCTTTATCGGCTCTCGCTTTCTTTTTGAGACCACCCTCGATCATGGCGCTGAAGGCCATTTTTGAGGTGAACCGTTCGTCCATCCGGTCAATTTTAACCTCTGGAAATTGTCTGCGGATGTCTTCGGTCATGCGGTCCGCACCGGCTGCTGCCTGGGCGGGTTCGTTGTTCATCCGTCTTGGGTCGCCAACCACAATGCCGTCAACCTTTTCCGTGCTCAGGTATTTTTTAAGGAAGGCCATCAGTTCGTTCGGATGCACGGTTGTGAGCCCGGTAGCAATGATCTGCATCGGGTCTGTGGTGGCAATTCCCACCCGTTTCGTACCGTAATCTATGGCGAGAATTCTACCCATTTACACGCTTTTCAGAAGCGCGGCAAAGTTAAGGATTATCTTTGCCGCATGCAGACGAACGATTTACGCGCAATTGTAGAGCAGGCTTGGGAAAACCGGGATCTCCTCACCTCCGAGAAAACTGTTTCGGCCATCAGAGATGTCGTAGCATTGCTCGATGGTGGTAAACTCCGTGTGGCCGAACCGAAAGGCGATGATTGGCAGGTGAACGAATGGGTGAAAAAAGCAGTGATCATGTACTTCCCCATTCAGCAAATGGAGACCGTAGAGGTAGGCCCCTTTGAGTTTTATGATAAGATCGCGTTGAAAAGAGGTCACAAGGAAGCTGGGGTCAGGGTTGTTCCTCATGCCATTGCGCGCTACGGTTCGTTTTTGGAAAGGGGTGTTATTATGATGCCGTCTTACGTCAACATTGGGGCATATGTTGGAAGCGGAACCATGGTCGACACGTGGGCTACGGTCGGTTCGTGCGCACAGATCGGTAAGAATGTCCACTTGAGCGGAGGGGTCGGCATCGGTGGCGTTTTGGAGCCGATTCAGGCCGCGCCTGTCATCATTGAGGACGATGCTTTCCTTGGTTCGCGTAGCATTGTGGTGGAAGGGGTCAGAGTAGGTAAGGAGGCTGTTCTAGGAGCCAATGTTGTGCTGACGATGAGCACGCGGATCATTGACGTTACCGGTTCCGAACCGAAAGAGACGAAAGGATATGTGCCGCCACGTTCGGTGGTCATTCCGGGAACCTATCCAAAGCAGTTCCCTGCTGGAACGTACCATGTTCCCTGCGCCCTGATCATCGGGCAGCGCAAGGAAAGCACCGATAGGAAGACCTCGCTCAACGATTCACTCCGCGAGTTTAACGTGGCCGTTTGATGCAAAAGGCGCTGGTGATTCAGACCGCCTTTATCGGTGATGCCATTCTCGGAACAGCCCTGCTTGAAAAGTTGCATTGCGAGCATCCCAACACCAAGATCGATTACTTGGTCCGTAACGGCAATCAATCGCTTTTCAATGGTCATCCGTTTCTGAACGAGGTCCTTGTTTGGAACAAACAGCAATCGAAATATGCGGAGTTGTTCCGAATGTTGAAGGAGATCCGCAGTAAGAAATATGATGCGGTTTTCAACATTCAGCGCTATGCCTCCAGTGGCTTTCTGACCGGGTTTTCGGGCGCAAAGCAGAAGGTCGGATACAGCAATAATCCGCTATCGTTTCTGTTCACCAGATCTGTTGAACATCGGTTCGGGAAAGGATTTGAACGTGTCCATGAAGTTGACCGTGTGGCTGATCTCATTTCCGAAAAATCAACCAGAACCGATCCGAAACTCTATCCATCAGATGCAGACTTTGCGGCTATTTCTAAGTTCACGGAAAGTCCATACATCACGATCGCTCCCACCTCTGTTTGGTTCACAAAGCAGTTACCTTCTGAAAAATGGGTTGAACTGATCGGTCTTATTTCCGAAAATCTGAATGTGTTCCTGATCGGTGCAGCAACGGATACTACGGTAACTGCTGAGATTTCGCGGAAATGCCAACGCCCGACCATCGACCTGTCAGGAAAACTGAAACTGCTGGAAACAGCGGCTCTCATGAAAAATGCCGTGATGAATTACGCCAACGATTCGGCCCCTGTACATTTGGCTTCGGCCGTCAATGCTCCCATGTGCGAAGTGTTCTGTTCCACCGTCCCTGAATTCGGCTTTACGCCTTTGTCCGACAGGTCAAGCATCGTTCAGACCAGCGAAAAACTGGATTGCCGCCCCTGCGGCATGCACGGAAGAGCGGCCTGTCCGAAAGGGCATTTCAAGTGTGCCCATTCAATCGATGTGCTCGAATTGACATCGCTCCTGAAGTAGGTCAGAACATTCGCCTTGAACTAGGAACGTATTGGTAATTTCGCGTCCCCAATGCATTTGCAGCAACACATAACCCATCCCATATTCAAGCTCGTTTCCGAGTCGGCCAAGGAACTGAATGTGGAGGCATACGTAATAGGTGGCTACGTGCGCGATCGCATATTGGGTCGCGACTCCAAGGACATTGACATCGTTTCAACCGGAAAGGGAATTGAATTGGCAGAATCGGTTGCCAAGCGGTTGGGTGGTTCCAAGATCAGCGTCTTCAAACGCTTCGGAACGGCCATGATCAATCACAAGGATCTTGAAGTTGAGTTCGTTGGAGCCCGAAAGGAATCTTATTCGGAAGATTCTCGCAAGCCTGCTGTGGAGGACGGCACCATCAAGGACGATCAGGACAGGCGCGATTTCACCATCAACGCCATGGCTATCAGCCTGAATGAAGGGACGTGGGGCGAATTGGTCGACCCGTTCAATGGAGTGGAAGACCTGAAGAATGGCATTTTGCGAACCCCACTTGAACCTGCGAGAACCTACAGCGATGATCCGCTTCGGATGATGCGTGCCATCCGCTTCGCTACGCGACTCGATTTTCAGATAGAGGAAGCGTCTTTTCAGGCCATTTATGATAATCGCGAACGTATTTCCATCGTTTCGCAGGAACGGATCACGGACGAACTGAACAAGATTATTCTGGTCAAAGTGCCATCAAAAGGGTTCAAACTATTGTTCAACACCGGGCTTTTGCAGCTCGTCTTTCCCAAGATGGCCGAGCTTTTCGGGGTGGATGTGATCAACGGAAAGGCCCACAAGGACAATTTTTACCACACGCTTCAGGTGTTGGACAACATTTCGCAGAACACCGATGATCTGTGGCTGCGTTGGGCCGCCATCATGCACGACATTGAAAAGCCGGTCACCAAGCGCTTTCATCCGAAGGTCGGTTGGACCTTCCATGGTCACGAGGACCGTGGTGCGCGGGCCGTTCCTGAAATTTTCAGAGAACTGAAGTTACCGCTTAATGAGAAGATGAAATACGTGCAGAAACTGGTGCTTCTTCATTTGCGCCCCATCGTTTTGGTGCAGGAAGTGGTCACCGATTCGGCCGTGCGAAGACTTCTGTTTGAAGCTGGCGAAGACGTGGAAGATCTGATGACGCTGTGCGAAGCCGACATTACCAGCAAGGATGATGGTCGTGTGAAACGCTACATGAAGAACTTTGAGATCGTCCGTCAGAAAATGAAGGAAGTGGAGCAGAAGGATCATGTGAGGAATTGGCAGCCGCCCATTTCTGGCGAAGAGATCATGCAAGCATTCGGAATCGGTCCGTGCAAGCAGATCGGCCTTATCAAAGATGGGATCAAGAACGCCATAATGGATGGTGAGATCGAGAACAGCCGAGCAATGGCCATTGAACTGATGGAGAAAAAAGGTGCTGCCTTAGGCCTGAACGTAAGCTTAAAGTTGAGTTGAACCATTGAAGAGTAAACATCCAGATCGGCATCGTTCCCAAATCGGATGGGAACACGTATTTCGTTTACACGTTTTTCTTTTTTCCGTTTAGTTTTGCGGCACTATGGCAGTTTACCGATTCAGAGTATATATTGAGGACGATCACGAAGTATATCGTGACATTGATGTGCTTGGAAAACAGAGTTTTGGCGATCTTCATCACGAAGTGGTCAAGAGTTTCAATTTCCAGCCAAATCAGCCTGCAGAGTATTTTAATTCAGACCAACAATGGTATGAAGGTGATTCTGTGGTTGAATTGGACCGCGAACTGAAAGGCGATACCCAGAAGTTCGTCAATCACGTTTCCATGCCACGGCAGCGGTTCGTGTGCGTCACGCTCAGCTACAAACCTGTTGGTCTGGCCATTGAACTTCAGAAGATATTGCCTGATGATACGGGCGTCAGCTATCCGAAGTGTTCGCGCAGTCAGGGCGACCCGCCTTATTACACCCAGCCACCGCCCGAACCGATAGTTGAATCCGGTTCAGGATCCTATCAGGAGGAGGAAGAAGTGGAGGAGGAAGAAATGGAAGGCCCTACAGAAAAAGAGATTGCGAAAATTCAGAAGGAAGCCGAAAAAGCAAGCAAGAAAGGCGAGTTGAAGGCACCTGCCATCGATTTCGACCTGATAAAGAAGAACTCCACACGCAGAAAAGTGGAGGATGACGATCTTGTTGATGCCGAGGAAGAGGAAGATTTTGACGAAGACGATGAGGACGAGGATGATGACGAGGAAAGAGACTCCGATCGAGGCTTCGAATCGTTTGATATGGACGACCTGATGTAATGCCTGCAAAGGCGACCAAGACCCTTGTTGTAGTTTGCGGCCCCACTGCAGTGGGTAAGACGGAGTTCGCGATCCGACTCGCGGAGCACTTAAGAACAGAGATCATTTCGGCCGACAGCCGGCAGATCTATGGTGAGATTCCGATAGGCACGGCTCAACCCACCTCAGTGCAACTGGCCCGCGTCAGGCACCACTTCGTTGCAGAACGCTCCATCGAAGATGAATTCAATGCCGGCATTTTCGAACGCGAAGCGCTTTCTCTCCTGAATTTCCTGTTTCAGAAACACGATACGGTCGTTTGCTGCGGAGGAACAGGCCTTTATATCAAGGCACTTTGCGATGGACTGGATGACGTGCCGAAAGCCGATGCGACATTACGAGAGGAATTGAACATTCGACTCCGAACGGAGGGTCTGGAATCGCTCAGGTTGCAGTTGCGGTCGCTCGACCCTGTTCATTTCTCTAAAATGGATGTGGACAATCCGCAGCGCGTTATACGGGCATTGGAGGTGTGCATTGCCACCGGAAGACCATTCTCGTCTTTCCATGAAGGCGAAAAGCAGGCGCGACCTTTCCGAACATTGAAGATCGGGATGGAGCGGCCGCGAGAAGAATTGAACCAAAGGATTGACTTACGGATTGACACCATGCTCGAAAACGGATGGTTGGACGAGGCCAAGTCGGT
>CAMCFW010000074.1 GCA_945874195.1 Chryseobacterium gleum | reverse complement strand
ATTTTTACCTCAATCTATTGGTGGAGCAACTTTGGGGCCCACCCACAATGGGCGATGTGATCCGCATGACCAAAGTGGCAAGTGGTGGTAACGTCAACAACCGCAACTTTGTGCTTATAGGTGATCCCGCCCAGCGACTCGCATTCCCGCTGCACCGAGTTGAAACCCTCACCGTAAACGGAGAAGACATTAATTCGCTTACCGACACAATAAATGCGTTGGAACTCGTTACGGTTACCGGAAGAATGAGAAACAGGAACGGACAGACAATGGACGACTTCAACGGAGTGGTATATCCAACGGTGTTCGATAAATCTTCCACCATCAGCACCTTGGTAAACGATCAGTCTTCCAGCTTGCGCCAGTTTACGCTTCAAAAGAACCTTATATATAAGGGGAAGGCCACTGTGAACAATGGCAATTTCTCTTTCTCATTCGTGGTGCCCCGCGACATTGCCTACAACTACGGTTTGGGCAGGATCAGTTATTATGCCGAAGGATCAGGGACCAATGCCAACGGCCAGTTTGAAAACTTCATGATAGGTGGTTCGAACGATGCGGCTTCCACAGATGACAAAGGACCAGATGTGAGGCTCTACATGAATGATCAGAGCTTTGTGTTTGGAGGAACCACCGATGAGAACCCTTCGATTTACGCCATTGTTGCCGATAGCAATGGAGTGAACACCGTAGGCAATGGCATTGGACACGACATCAGCGCGGTGCTCGATGACAACACGAATGCCACGGTCAATCTCAACGACTTCTATCAGGCCGACCTCGACAGCTATCAGAGCGGAAAAGTGGTGTATCCGTTCAGCCAACTGAGCGAAGGAACCCACAACCTTAAACTAAAGGTGTGGGACGTTTACAACAACAGTTCTGAGGCTTATACTGAATTCGTGGTGGCCGAATCGGCACAGTTGGCACTCGACCACGTGCTCAACTACCCCAACCCTTTCACCACGCGTACGTCTTTCATGTTCGAACATAATCAGCCCTGCAATAGTTTAGATGTAATGGTTCAGATATTCACAGTATCGGGTAAATTGGTGAAGACCATCAACGAAACGGTCCTTTCGCACGGATTCCGAAACGATCCTATCGAATGGAACGGTCTGGACGACTACGGTCAGAAAATAGGCAGAGGAGTATATATGTATCAACTTCGGGTCACGACCCCTGACGGCCAAAAGGCCGAGCAGATAGAAAGGCTCGTCATTCTCAACTGATTCAATGAAACACAACATGGCTATATTTGCAGCCCTCAAAAACAAAAGGATGTTCAATTTCCGACCGACCGGTCTAGTATTGCTGGCAGTGACACTTGTTGCGGGTTCTGCATGGGGCCAAACCATTCAGACCAACAATGGTGGAGACGGCACACTTCAGTTAAATACCATCACCACGGCAGTTCCCTTTTTAATGATAGGACCAGATGCACGGGCTGGCGGCATGGGCGAAGTTGGCGCGGCAACCGACCCAGATGGGGCCTCCATTCACTGGAATCCTTCCAAAATGGCATTCGCACCCAACAAAATGGGCTTTTCGCTTTCATACACCCCATGGCTCAGAGCCTTGGTGCCCGACATCAACCTCGCCTACATCTCCGGTTATGGAAAGATAGGCAAGAAAGGACTTCAGACCCTTTCCGGATCGCTCCGTTATTTCTCTTTGGGCAACATCACTTTCACCGACAATCAGGGACAGACCATTGGAACATTCAATCCCAACGAATTCGCCTTGGATGTCAGTTATGCCCGTAAACTATCCGAAGAATTCTCAGGCGGAATTGCGCTTCGATACGTTTACTCCAACCTTACCGGAGGGCTGAACGTTGGCGGAGCCGACACCAAGCCGGGTCAGGCCGGAGCTGCCGACATCTCGTTCTACTATCAGACCAAACGGGTGGAAATTGCCAACCGTAAAACGATCATCTCTGCTGGTATTAACATTTCCAACATCGGTTCGAAGATGTCCTATACGAACACAACAGAAGAGGACTTCATTCCGATCAATTTCCGCTTCGGAGTCGGTTTCAAGTATTTTGTTGACGACAGAAACTCGATAGCCGCCTTCTTCGACATCAATAAACTGATGGTTCCGACACCTCCGACAATCGACAAGAACCCCTACATCGACAACAGCCTTCCTCCGGGAGACACCTTAGGCGCCATAGGTCACGAAAGCAACATCAATTCTGCCTACGGATCCATTATTGCCGGAAAAGACCCAAATCGAAGTGTGCCGAACGGCATGTTCACCTCCTTTGGCGATGCTCCGGGAGGAAGTGCCGAGGAACTGCGCGAACTCAATCTGGCCGTTGGTTTGGAATATTGGTACAACAAATTGTTCGCCATCCGGGCCGGGTATTTCCACGAACATTGGACCAAAGGGAACAGACAGTTCTTCACCATTGGGGCAGGTATCAGATACAATGTCTTTGGACTGGATTTCGCCTACCTCATTCCAACACAACAACGCCATCCGTTGCAGAACACACTCCGTTTCACGCTCACATTCGATTTCGAAGCTTTCAAAAAGCAGAACAAGGAAGATAAGGACGGCAAGCCCGAAGATTGATGAACATTCGAGTGGGTTTCGGGTATGACGTTCACCAGTTGGCCAAAGGCGAAAAACTCTGGTTGGGCGGTAAATTGATCCCTTCAGAACTCGGAGCGGTCGGACATTCCGATGCGGATGTGTTGATCCACGTCATTTGCGATGCCCTGCTCGGTGCCGCCAATCTGCGCGACATCGGTTTCCACTTTCCCGACACATCATCAGCCTACAAGGGCATAGACAGTAAGATCCTGCTTCGCGATGTGGTGAAACTGATCGGGGAAAAAGGGTATTCGGTCGGAAACGTTGACACTACCGTGGCCTTGGAAAAGCCCAAAGTGAATCCACACATTCAGGAAATGAAGACTATTCTTGCCCAAATACTCAATGTGGACGAAGATGCCGTTTCCATCAAGGCGACCACTTCCGAAAAGATCGGCTTTGTGGGCCGACAGGAAGGCATTGCGGCCTTTGCCACTGTTCTTATTCAGAGGTCATAGAAGGAGTCATGGAAGAGTTCAAACTGACCATCACGGGCATTTCGCTGACACGTTCTGAACTGAGCGCATCGGACGCGCAGCTTCTTGAACAGGCCGAAAAGGCATCGAAGAACGCCTACGCTCCCTATTCTCAGTTCTATGTGGGTGCTGCGCTGCGATTGGCGAATGGCACCATCGTTGTGGGCACCAATCAGGAGAACGTGGCCTATCCGTCAGGGCTCTGTGCCGAACGAGTGGCCATCTTCTCCGCATCCACCAATCATCCCAACGAACGCATCGAGTCGATGGCCATCACGGTCAACACGGCCAAGAGTTTCATTGTCGATCCCCTGTCGCCCTGCGGAAATTGCCGCCAGGTGATCATGGAATATCAGCACAAACAGCGTTCGCCTATTCGACTCATTCTGGCCAGTCAGTCAGACAAGGTCTGGATCTTTGAAGATGCTGCTTCGCTACTGCCCTTCGGCTTTGAGGCCGACTACCTCAAGAATCCCTAATCCTTCGCTGGATCTTCCCTTAGCCGATTGGATTGTCGGCAAGCACGCTTATCTTTAACTCCGACTTCTATTTTTGCACAAAATCAAGTAAATGGCCAAAAAGAAATTCGGAAAGGAGACCTACCTGAAATGGTATGAACAGATGTTACTCTGGCGCAAGTTTGAAGAGAAGGCCGGCCAACTTTATATCCAACAGAAGATCAGTGGGTTCTGCCACCTTTACATAGGACAGGAAGCCGTTGTGGCCGGTAGTTGCGAGGCGATGGTAGAGGGAGATAAGGTGATCACCGCTTATCGCGACCACGTGCATCCTATTGCGTTGGGTGTTCCCGCTAAGGAAATAATGGCGGAACTCTTCGGCAAGAAAACGGGCATTGTGAAGGGGAAAGGCGGTTCCATGCACATGTTCAGCAAGGAGAAGAATTTCTTCGGAGGACACGGCATTGTGGGCGGTCAGATACCGCTCGGGGCCGGTATCGCCTTTGCCGACAAGTACCGTGGCGAAAAGCATGTCACGCTGTGCTATATGGGCGATGGGGCGGTGCGTCAAGGCGCGTTCCACGAAGCGTTGAACATGGCCATGACCTGGAAACTGCCCGTCATTTTCATCATTGAGAATAACAATTACGCCATGGGAACCTCCGTGGAGCGGACTTCAAACGTAAGCGAGCTCTACAAACTCGGTCATGCCTACGAAATGCCCAGCGAAGCCGTTGACGGAATGAGTGTGGAGGCGGTTTATGAGGCTGTGAAAAATGCCGCGGACCGCGCCCGTAAAGGCGATGGCCCGACCTTGTTGGAGGTGAAAACCTATCGCTACAAGGGTCACTCCATGTCCGATCCGGCCAAGTACCGAACAAAAGAAGAAGTGGAGAATTACAAGAAACAGGACCCTATTCAGCAGGTTTTGGATCTGATAATCAAGAATAAATATGCCACTGACGATGAGTTGGTGGCCATTCAGGCGAGGGTGAATGCCGAAGTGGACGAATGTGTCAAGTTTAGCGAAGAATCTCCATTCCCCGATGCATCCGAACTTTACGAGGACGTTTACACACAGGCGGATTATCCGTTTATAAAGGAATAGAGGAAAATGGCCGAGATCATACGAATGCCCAAATTGAGCGACACCATGACCGAAGGGGTGGTGGCCGCGTGGCATAAGAAAGTAGGGGATGAAGTGAAGTCGGGCGAGCTGTTGGCCGAGATCGAATCGGACAAGGCCACCATGGAATTTGAATCGTACTTCGATGGCGTGCTGCTTCATATTGGGGTGGAAAAAGGAAAAACGGCTGCGGTCGATTCAATCCTTGCCATTCTGGGAAAAAAGGGAGAGGATATTTCCGAACTGTTGAAGGCCGACTCCAAACCAAAACCAGCGGCTGAGAAGAAGGAAAAGATTGAGATTCCCGCTGTAGCGGAAAAGGTGGAGGAGACACCAATACCAAAAATCGCCCAGACCGCCACCACAAGAACGGCTGTTGTTGTGCCGTCAACTTCCTCAAACGGAAGGGTTGTTGCATCGCCTTTGGCCAAAAAACTGGCATCGGATAAGGGGATCGACATCAGCCGCGTTTCGGGTTCGGGTGATGGCGGACGCATCGTGAAACGTGACGTGGAGTCGTTCCAAAGCTTCGGCCTTTCATCGGCCAATGCGATCGAAAGTTTCCGTGATGAAGAGGTTTCGCAAATGCGCAAGACCATTGCCCGCAGATTGGCGGAAAGCAAGTTCACCGCTCCGCATTTCTATCTCACCATGAAGATCGACATGGACGCAATGATGGATGCCCGCGATTCGATCAACAGCGTTTCCAAGGTCAAGATATCCTTCAACGACCTTGTGATCAAGGCGTGTTCGGTAGCCCTGAAAGAGCATCCGCAGGTGAATGCCGCTTGGATGGGCGACCACATCCGTTTCAACGAGCACGTCCACATCGGTGTGGCGGTTGCCGTTCCCGATGGGCTGTTGGTTCCCGTTGTCCGATTTGCCGACACCAAGCGACTGAGCCAGATCTCTGCTGAAGTGAAGGATTTCGTGCTCCGCGCCAACGACAAGAAGCTCCAACCGGCCGACTGGCAGGGCAATACATTCACCATTTCGAACCTCGGCATGTTCGGCATCGATGAGTTCACCGCCATCATCAATACACCCGATAGCTGCATCATGGCCGTTGGTGGCATTGAAGCGGTTCCTGTGGTCAAGAATGGACAGATTGTTCCCGGAAATGTGATGAAGGTGACCCTTTCATGCGACCACCGCGTGGTGGACGGTGCTTCGGGTGCAAAGTTCTTGCAGACCTTCAAAAAGCTGATGGAGAATCCGGTGCTTCTGCTGGGGTCGTATTCGATTTAAGTAGATCATCGTATTCCGACATTTTCATGTTTCGGTTGATTTGCATCAACCAATTCTTAATCGACATGAAAACAATACTTGGAATGATATTGATGGCAACGCTGACGATCGCGGGCTGCCAGAAAGAAGACTTTGAAGACGCACCTTTCAGATGCAAGATCGATGGAAAGGAATTCGTGGTGACCGATGAGCTTTTGGCTGTAACCGTTTCCGGAGGCAACAATTTCTACATTCAGGCCACGCGGGTTGCCAATCCGCTGAACGATGACCTTTATGGCGAAATGAAACTCGATTTCAGCACAGATTCAACGGGAACAATTGCGCTGAACGCATCCAACACCTGGAGGTGGAGCAACAATGGTGGCGAAACGTTCCGTTCGGATGGTACCGACCCTGGAACGCTCACCATCACATCATTGGACATGAATGCCAAGCGGATGACAGGCACTTTTGAACTGACCGCTTACAATGGCGACAAGTCTGCCTCACGCTCCATTACCGAGGGATTCTTCGACATTTCGTGGTAACAAGGCAATTCTGATTTTAACGTTTGTTAGATCTTATTGGGAAATGCGCTTTACATGAGACGATACATTTGATGCAAGCTTTCGGAGCTTCGGTTCCGGTAGTGGATTTTTCATTTGGTTTGGCTGCGGTTCTGCGAAAGCAGGGCCGCAGTTATTTTTTTCTGCCATTCGTTCTAAGCACACTTCGCCTGCGCGCTTACTTTTAAAGCGTGAAACCGTTTCTCGAAACATCCATTGATCAATTGGCAGGAGTAGCTTCCGAGCGCGTCAAGCTGCTGCGCGATGAGTTCGGCATCAGGACCTACAACGACCTGCTTCATCATTTCCCGTTCCGCTACGTTGACCGCACGCAGTTTCACCAGATAAATAGCATTGAGAGCGAAGAGACCGACATTCAACTTCTCGGACGGATCACTTCCGTAAGACTGGTAGGCCAGAGCCGCGCCATGCGGCTAGTGGCCGAGTTCACCGATGGAACAGGCGTTATCGAACTCGTTTGGTTCAAAGGGATCAAATGGGTGCAGCCGAATTTGAAGCTGGGTGTGGACATTATCGTTTTCGGTAAACCGAGCAGTTTCAACCGAAAGTTCAATATGGTGCATCCTGAGTTTGAAACGGTGGAGGCACAGCAGAAGCGGGTCGCATCTGCCTTACAGGCCGTTTACCCGTCCACCGAGAAGGCCAAGGCCAAGAATCTGGACAGCAAGGGTATTTCACGGCTGATGAACACGCTGGTAGCTCAAGTGAAGGGCAAGGGACACATGGTCGAATTCTATGGCTCGGAATTCCGTCAGCAGAACAACCTGATCGGGCGGGAGGAGGCCTTGGTGAACGTGCATTTTCCGCAGGATCACGACACGCTCCGTAAGGCGCTTTTCCGATTGAAGTTCGATGAACTCTTCTTTGTGCAGCTCCGCCTGTTGAAGCTGAAGCTCATCAATCAGCATAAGTTCAAGGGCGCTGTTTTCAGCGAAGTGGGCGAAATGGTGAACCGCTTCTATTCCGAATGTCTGCCCTTCGACCTGACAGGGGCGCAGAAACGGGTGATCCGTGAGATCCGCTATGACCTCGGTTCGGGCCGACAGATGAGCCGATTGCTGCAAGGCGATGTAGGCAGCGGAAAGACCATTGTGGCGCTCATGTCGATGCTGTTGGCCATAGACAACGGCTATCAGGCTGCACTGATGGCACCAACCGAGATATTGGCCGAACAACATTTTAGCACCATTTCAGCGTTTCTCAAAAAACTTAACCTGCAAATTGCATTGCTCACGGGTTCCACCAAAACGGCCGACAGGAAAGTGCTGCACGAGCGGTTGCAGACGGGCGAAATCCATATTCTGATCGGCACACACGCACTCATCGAGGACGCGGTGAAATTCCATCGGCTCGGATTGGTGATCGTGGACGAACAGCACCGTTTCGGGGTGGAACAGCGCGCCAAACTTTGGTTGAAGGGCAAGGAAGATGAAATACCTCACATGCTCATCATGACCGCTACACCCATTCCTCGGACGCTGGCCATGACCGTCTATGGCGACCTCGACACTTCCATTATTGATGAACTTCCACCCGGACGTAAACCCATCAAAACCCTGCACCGCTTCGATTCGGCCCGACAAAAGATTTTCGATTTCATGAAGACCGAAATTGCCCAAGGGAGACAGATCTATGTGGTTTATCCGCTCATTGACGAGAGCGAAAAGATGGATTACAAGGACCTGACGGACGGCTACGAGTCCATTGTGCGCGAGTTTACCCAGCCCAAATTTCAGGTCAGCATTCTGAACGGACGGATGAAGGCTGAGGACAAGGACTACGAAATGCAGCGTTTCAAAGAGGGGAAGACGCACATCATGGTGTCAACCACGGTGATCGAAGTGGGCGTTGACGTGCCCAACGCTTCGGTGATGGTGATCGAGAGTGCCGAACGGTTCGGTCTGTCGCAGTTGCACCAGTTGCGTGGGCGTGTGGGCCGAGGGGCCGAACAGAGCTACTGCATTCTGATGACAGGCTATGCCTTGGGTCAGGA
>CAMCFW010000073.1 GCA_945874195.1 Chryseobacterium gleum | reverse complement strand
CGCATTTGTGGTTAAAGGACTGCTCCGCAATTACCATCTGTTAGACAACGGAACAGAACGAACCGTGCTATTTACGGCTGAAGGCGGAACTATTGCTGCTTACGCGTCCTTTTTTCGCAATATGCCCTCGGTGGAATACATCGCTGCATTAGAGCCCACTTTTCTGCTAACTGTGGATATGCGGGCGTTACGGAAAATAATGGACAACAATCTAGGCCTGACCCAAGCTTACACTCAGACCTTAGAACGAATGCTACTTGATGCAATCGACCGAATTGACTGTTTTGTGTTGCTAAGCCCCGAACAGCGCTATACTCAATTCCGTCATCACCATCTAGAATTGGAGCAACGCATTCCTCAGAAACATTTGGCTTCCTATCTGGGCATCACGGCCATTTCGTTGTCGCGCATGCGTAATCGAATGGTAAAACGGAAGTTAACCTAAGTTAATTCGCGTTAGGAAACATTGTGTCGAACTTCGTTCGTTCAATCAATCGATAATGAGAACCTCGCTACTCCAGCTCTGCTTTCTGTTGATTGCGTTGCCTTCGCTGGCAGACCAATCTGTCACCGATAGTCTACAGGCCATTCTCAGAACCCAACCGCACGACACCGTCAGGGCAAGTGTATTCTACAAACTTTCCGCAATATCACGCAACAAGGGCGACCTCGATGCGGCAGACAGCCTGGCAACCTTGGGACTCAAAGCTGCCGAGGCGTCCGGTTCGCCAAAGTGGATGGCCGAACTGCGCATCAGCCTCGCCCAAACCGTACTCAAGCGCGGACAGGCGCAGGACGTATTGCGCATGCGCCCCGAGCTCGATGCATTGATGCGCAGGGCCAACGATCAGCGTGTTTTCGGAAATTACCATACGCTGATCGCCAACAGCCAGCGAAGGATCGGGGACCTTGCTGGTTCGTTGGCCTCCTACCTGAAGGCGCTCAAACACTTCGAGGCGGTCAAGGACAAACGCGGAATAGCATCCTGCTACAACAACATCGCCATTGTCCATGCTTCGCAGGAGCGGTTCGAAGATGCCCTACACTACTTCCACCTTTCCACTGAAATGGACCGGAAAATCGGAATTAAGGAATTGGTGGCCACAGGATTGAAGAATCAGGCCATGTGTCTCTTCCAGATGGGAAAGCACCACGAGGCAGGTGTATTGCTCGATACCGCCTTGACGCTCTTCCAACAAATGGGCAACAACCGTGGAGAGGCCGGGGTTTTGGATGTACTCGGAGTCGTACACTATTACTTGAAGGACTATGACAAGGCGTCTTTCTACTTCGAAAAGGAGATGGAAATGAACAAGGAATTGGGGATGGATGTGTCCACGGCCGGCTGCTACATCAATCTGGGTGCCGTGCGCACCGCACAGGGAAGACACCGCGAGGCCACACCGCTCATCAACGAAGGGTTGCGCATTTCCTTAGCGAACGGACACAAGGAATACATCCGCAACGGCTACGAGAAGTTGGCAGAGGCCGACAGCGCACGGGGCGATATGGCCGCGGCCTTTGCACATACCAAACTTGCAAGGGTCTATAACGACAGCATCTTCAATGAATCCATCACCGGACAATTGGCTGAAATGGAGACCCGCTTCGAAACTGTTCAGAAGGAACAGGAGATCGTGGTATTGAACAAGGACAACGAGATCAAGCAACAGCAGATCCGTAGACAAACGCTGCTTCGCAACGGTTTCATTGGCGGCTTTGCCGTGATGTTGCTTTTCTCGGTGATCTTTTTCGTTCAACGCAACCGCATTGGTAAGGAACGCGATCGCAGCGAAGAACTACTGCTCAATATTCTTCCATACGAAACCGCTCAGGAATTGAAGGCGAAAGGAAGTTCGGAAGCAAGGCTTATCGACCAGGTAACGGTCCTCTTCACCGATTTCAAAGGGTTCACCCAAATGTCCGAGACACTCAGCCCACAAGAACTTGTCCGTGACCTCAACGAGTGTTTCAGCGCATTCGACCGCATCTGCGAAAAGCACGGCATTGAGAAGATAAAGACCATAGGAGACGCCTACATGGCCGCAGGTGGACTACCTATACCAACAGATACGCATGCGGTGGACGTGGTGCGGGCAGCGCTGGAAATGCGCAATTTCATTGAAGAAGGAAAAGCCCGCAAGATCGAAGAAGGTCGACCCTATTTTGAAATACGCATAGGCATTCACACAGGTCCTGTTGTGGGAGGCATCGTAGGCATAAAGAAGTTCCAATATGACATTTGGGGCGACACTGTGAACACCGCCAGCCGCATGGAATCCTCTGGCCAAGTGGGTCAAGTGAACATTTCTGGCCCGACCTACGAACTGGTTAAGGACACATTCGCCTGCGAATTCCGAGGCGAAGTGGAGGCCAAAGGAAAAGGTAAACTCAAAATGTATTTCGTGGGCTGACCGCGTATACGGTTCTATTTCATCGGTCGAACAGAAACCTATGAAATGATCAAAACAGGCTTTATTTCGGCAGCATCATCTTGGCCTTGTAAACCAGCCAGAAGCTATCGTGTTGCATTCTCTTTAACAAAAGTTAACACATACAATTTTTGATTTTGGCCACGGTTCTAACAACAAACCGATAAAACCAAGATCATGCGAAAAACACCCATTGTATTGCTGATGCTGTCAGTTTCAATATTGGCCTCAGCGCAGGAAAAAAGTAGAAAGCCGGTTAAAGAGGAAACGCTCAAAGTAAAGAATCACCATGGCGGGCTGTTTTCGCTTGGCATGCGATCGACAGTGAGCACGTTTAATCATGGCAATTGGCAGGACGTGGGTACAGGCGTTGGTGGGCAATTCCGAGTTCAGGTTCACGACCGCATCAATCTCGAGTTCTTTGCCGATTACCTCACTTCGAAGATCGGGAATTCAGGCCATCGCGATGACGCCCATATCGGCTGGTCGGTCATGTACTATCCGTTGAAAGACAAGACGTTCACTAAATTCTTGAAGCCATATCTGATCATGGGCCATTGCTTCGACTACAGTAAGGTGGCCGAGAATCTGAATCCAGATAATTCGATGGAAAGATGGAGTGCGGCCATACAGTTGGGTGCCGGCAATCACTTCAATATCACAGAGCGTTTCGACCTCACCTTCATAGCACAATACATGTTCCACTTGGGGCATCACGTTGAAGCACATGAAGCTGAAGGCGAATTCCAAATTCACGACCATGGTGGCGCCAGCCTCGAAGGCCATCTTTTGTTCACACTTGGTATTAACTATAAAATCGCTGACCTATGGTAACTCGAACCTCCCTCCTGTTAATGCTGGTGAGTACACTTGCATTCGGACAGAAACAGAACAAACAAGAACCGAACGGTGCCGATATCATCCGCAGAGGATTGCTTCGGGCCCAGATGACCATCTCTCCTGGATGGACCATCGCTGATGGCAACACCAATCTCTACCTACAGGGCGATATGGAATTTTACCTGCAGGATAGGGTATCGCTCAAAGGTGATGTATCCTATTTCATCGATACTCAAGGAAAGGGCAACTTGAAACACAATCACAGCCTGTTCTTCGGCACGCAATACCACTTTCCTATAAAACGTTTCGACCCATATATCGGCCTTCACCCTGGAATAAGTTTGATCCAGATGAAGAATGACAATTTGGGAACACCCGAAGTGCCAGTCGAGTATTCGGTATCCAATTTCAAGGCGTCTCCTGTCATTTCGGTGGCAACCGGTTTCAACTTCTACATCTGGAAGTACCTGCATTTCATGGCCAATCTCAAGTACATTCATGCCAAGCATCCCACCGAATGGGGCACGAACTATGGCCTTGATGAGTTCCGGATCTCCTTCGGACTCGGTTGGAACGTGAATACCATCAGAAGAAAAAAATAAGGCGAAAGCCTTGAGGTTCGGGGTTCGAGGTGGCTACGGACGGCCTACGAACTCCGACCTCTCTTTTTAAATCAACAACAACATTTCAAGATATTTTTGGTTATTGAAATATGAGATCCATGGTCAAAATCAGTTACTACATCGCGGTCATTGCCCTGGTACTTGCCATAGGGTCGTGCGGAAGTACGCGCAGCGCTTTCGAAAATGCGAGACCGAAAATGCCCTTCGATGCAGTTATAGTTCCAGGTGTGCCGTTCGATTCGGCATGGAGCGATATAATGCGAGTGCGAGTGCTTTGGAGCTACCATCTTTATAATAGAGGTCTTACCAAGAACATAATCTTTACAGGGAGTGCGGTTTATTCGCCTTTCATCGAATCGCGTATCATGGCCGAGTACGCCAAAAAATTGGGTGTCCCTGCAGAACATATTTTTACTGAAGAACGCGCAGAACATAGTACGGAGAACATCTTCTACAGTTATTATATGGGCAAGGATCTTGGCTTCGAGAACATTGCCGTGGCCACAGACCCGTTCCAGTCTAAAATGGTAAAGTCGTTTGCCAAGCGAAAGCAGTTGGACCTAGCCTATGTTCCCGTCATTTTCGACACGATACACGCCTACTTCCCAGAAACCACGATCAGCATTGACCCGACCTGGGCCGAAGTAGAAGATTTTGTTTCATTGCCTGAGCGGGAGGGATTTTGGAAGCGCTTGGCCGGCACAATGGGCAAGAACCTGAAATACGAACCGTTTCAGATAACAGATGCCTCAATGAAGTTGAACGAACAATAGATCTTTACGCGTTGTTTATCAAACGTGAGACTGTTATGATAAACGCACTACGGCTCTTTTCTACGTTACTGACTTAGCCTATCTTATCTTCGCTATCAAGGAATTGGATAAATTGAAACGAACTGTCAGGTCCGGATTTGCCGAAGTTTTTATACGTGAGGAAGGCATTGTCCAATCGCGCATTTTCCCTGGAAGCACTATCGACATTGCAGAAGCTGAAGAATATTTGGCAATGGTGAAGTATTTAACAAAGGCGTCTGAGCATGCCACGGTGATCGATTTGTCGGGCGTGCGAAAGATCACTCCTGCTGCACGGTCGTTTCTTCAATCAGAACCAGTTAGGAGCGGAAAGACGTTGGCGGTCGGCATGGTCACAAGTAGCTTGCTCTCGCGTATCATGGGATCCTTCTTTCTTCGGCTAAACAGGCCAGCCTGTCCGGTAAGAATGTTTGGAGACCCGACCGAAGCATATGCATGGGTAAAGAATGAATATAAGAAGGCCCTTAGAAAGAAGAATTGAATTGACGCTCAGGATTTAAGCCTTGATTGTACCAATTCTGATTTCAACAATACCTCCTATACTCCGCACCAACCTCTACCTGTTCGGTTCCAGACCCATTCAAGCTCACTGATCCTTATCTTCCAACAACGGAACGAAACGGAAACTACCGTGATCTGTGGTGATCATTTCCCCCGATTCTGTCTTCGAAATCGTCTTCATGATCTCTTCATCCCCGTTTGACACTGGAATGACCATGATGCCACCTGGCTTGAGCTGATCGATCAGACCTTCTGGTATGATCGGGGCTCCGGCCGTGATGATGATGCGGTCGTAAGGCGCCCAAACAGGCACACCCATGTTTCCATCGCCAAAGAAGGTTTTGACCGTGTAGCCTAGCTTTGGAAGCAATTTTGACGTGCGGTCGAAGAGTTCTTTGATCCTTTCAATTGTAAAAACCTTTGCTCCCATTTCGTGAAGCACTGCGGCCTGATAGCCCGAACCAGTTCCGATCTCCAGCACTTTCATACCTTTTTTTACTCGCAATAGTTGGCTTTGAACAGCCACGGTATAAGGCTGCGAAATGGTCTGGCCAGAGCCGATTGCGAATGGCCGGTCTTCGTAGGCATAACGTTCGAACGCACTATTCAAGAACAGATGTCGCGGAACCGAACCAATGGCCTTGAGCACGTTGGGGTCCACAATTCCCTTTTCCTTTAGGTGTTCAACCAGCTTCCTTCGGTTTCCTTGTTGTTTATGTTGGTCTTTGAGCACGTCAGATGTTAAGTTTCGCATGTTGAAAAGAGAATTTCCGCGAGGCGAAGAGGGCGTCTAAATGTAATAATTTGCGTGGCGAACATTTTACAGATCAATCTTAAAATTGAATGGTGGACCTAAAAGTGGGTGTCCTTGGAGCAGGTCATCTCGGTAAGATACATTTGAAGTTACTTTCTGAGACGGAAGGCTATGATCTGGTTGGATTTTACGACCCTGACCCGAGCATGTGCGCACAGGTAAAAGCCCTCTACTCCATCGAATGTTTTCATGATCTGGATGCGCTTATCGATGCTGTGGACGTGGTGGATGTGGTCACTCCAACCCTATCTCATTTCGAATGTGCATCGGCAGCGCTTCGAAGGTCAAAACATGTCTTCATAGAAAAGCCGGTTACAAACACCTTGGAAGAGGCCGAAAGTCTGATGAAGCTTTCGGAAGAGGCCAACGTGAAGGTTCAGGTAGGGCATGTCGAGCGCTTCAACCCCGCATTTACGGCCAGTTTACCGTATATCGACAGACCGATGTTCATTGAAAGTCATCGTTTGGCGCAGTTCAATCCGCGCGGAACAGACGTGCCTGTTGTGATGGACCTGATGATTCATGATATTGACGTGATCCTGAGCATCGTAAAATCGAACGTTAAGCGCATCAGCGCAAGTGGCGTTTCGGTGGTAAGTAATACTCCCGATATTGCTAACGCGCGTCTCGAATTCGGAAACGGTTGCGTGGCAAACATCACAGCCAGTCGCATATCGTTGAAGAACATGCGAAAAACACGCATCTTTCAGCGAGATGCCTACATAGCCATCGACTTTCTGAAAAAGAAGGTTGAAGTGGTAAGGTTGGACGAACATGAAGGTGGTGTGAGCGATAACGACCTTTTCATTGAATTGGCTGACAACAGCAAACGCAAGATCAATTTCGAATTTCCACCCATCGCAGACATCAATGCCATACAGGAGGAACTGCGGTCTTTCAGACAATGTATTGAACTGGGCACGAAGCCGGCCGTGACCATTCAAGATGGCTACAATGCGCTTCAAGTGGCCCATCAGATCGTGGCCAAGCTGCATTTGAGTTCAGACCTGCTGACCACTGACATATAATAAGTTTAATTTCGTCCCGTTCCCAACCGGTTCTCGGAATGAAAAACAGCCCCTTCATAGGTCCGTCATTGATCATTGCGGCTTTCATGACCACCGCAATGGTTTCATGCGAGCTGATCAATCCGGATGAAACTGTTCCTGCATTTCTGAAGATAGACTCCATTTCCTTGAGTACAACGGCCGGAGAAGGGCATCCGGTTCACAACATTACCGATGCATGGGTCTACGATAACGACCAACTTGTGGGCATCTATGAGTTGCCGGCCTTGGTTCCCGTGCTTAAAAATGGCGTCAGTTCCATTCGCGTAAGGGCCGGCATTAAACTCAACGGACAGGTAGGAACACGAATTCCGCTACTATTCTCCAACGACCATTTGGCCGAAATTGAACTTTTTCCGGACAGCATTCAGCTCTTGAATCCGACACTGACCTTCAGAGATGATGTCACGTTCTCGTGGTTGGAAGATTTTGATCAGATAGGTCTGTCATTAAGCTCCTCGCCCAATAGTAGTGCCGCTGTTGAGCGTGTTAGCGGAGCAGAGGCCTATGATGGAAATTCGTTGAAAATGGCCCTCAATGCTAGCCAGAACATCTTTGAGTGTCGAACTATTTCCAACTACACGCTATCGACACCTGGAATGGCCGTGCTACCCGTTATTTTGGAGTTCACATACCGATGCGATCATCCATTTGTGGTCGGTCTATACAGTTATTACCCCGGAGGTGCGGTTCAAGTACCCATCATAGTGCTCAATCCTACCGAAACCTGGAACCACGTCTATGTGAATCTCACAGATGCCATTTCGGCCAATTCCAACTACACCGAACATCAGCCATTCTTCGGTTTTGTTCGGGCTGAAGGCTACGATGGAGAACTTGAAGTTTATCTCGACAACATAAGAATGCTGCGTTGATGAACAGACCGAGGCAGATACTGAAATACGTTCTTTTCGACCTACTTGCTGCTGCCATTTCGTGGAGCCTATTCTTCTACTATCGGAAAGCGTTCGTTGAAAGTCGCAAATTCGGAATTGACGTGCTGGTCAATCTTGACGAACGCTTCATTCAAGGATTGGTACTCATTCCGCTTTTCTGGCTATTGTTCTACCTCCTTCTAGGAAATTACCGGACCATCTACAGGAAATCGAGGTTGAAAGAACTTTTTCAAACCCTCATTAGCACCGTGATCGGTGTTACCGCCCTGTTCTTTGCGCTTATCCTTGATGACGAAGTATTGAATCATCGTACCTACTACCAATCGTTCGTTGTTCTATTCTCGCTTCATTTCAGCTTCACATTCAGCTTTCGGTTCATTCTTTCGAGCATAACGGCCCACAAGATCCATTCCCGGCAGATCGGATTTCCAACTCTTATTGTGGGAAGCGATGCCAAAGCGGTGGAGCTTTATGAGGAACTGGAAGGTCAACGACAGAGTTCCGGAAATATAATCAAAGGTTTCATTCGGGTGTATGAACGTGAACTCTACCCGCTGG
>CAMCFW010000072.1 GCA_945874195.1 Chryseobacterium gleum | reverse complement strand
GACCAGGAAGCCCGTTGATGCTGATGCTGTTGGTGAAACAGACACCGCAACCGACCACTTCGTCCACTCCGTTGATGAGCGAAATGGCCTCCACCAAATTGGTGGGACTGGTGGTCTGTTCGAGGAAACTGTGGGTGATCACATCGATCTTGATGGGCGATGCCGAAACGAAGGTCTCCTTCATGGTTCCGGTCACCACCACCTCGTCCAATCCGAGTACCGAGGGTACTATTTCCAGTTTTCCGAGGTTGACGGAAGATGAACTGACCTCGATCTTTTGCGAGAACGCAACAAATCCAACAGACGATATCTGCAATTGATATTTCCCGAATGGGATGTTCAGGAGTTCGAAATCGCCATTCTCGCTGGCTGAAGCACCGTAACTGGTGCCTTTCAGTACTACGTTTGCAAACGGGATGGGAGCCGTTCCATCGCTCACCGAACCACGGATGGAACCCGTTTGTCCGAAGGCATCCGCACCCCAGAACATCAACAGAAGACCGACAATCCTGACAATCATTCCGCAAAACTAAATCTATTTTTAGACTTATCTAAATTTTAGTTTTGATAAATGAAATTTTGATACTTTTGACTGCATCATGTCGCAGTCATTCACAGAGGAGAATTACCTCAAGCATATTTACAAGCTGTCCAAGAAGTCGGATAAGGGCGTGAGCACCAACGCGCTGGCCGAACGGCTGGAAACGAAGGCCTCTTCCGTCACCGACATGATCAAGAAGTTGGCGGCCAAGAACCTTGTCAATTACGAGAAGTATCAGGGCGTGACGCTGACCAAGAAGGGACAGAACATTGCCATCGACATCATTCGCAAGCACCGCCTGTGGGAGGTTTTTCTGGTGGAACATCTCGGTTTCGGTGGCGATGAGGTGCACGAGGTGGCCGAGGAGTTGGAACACATCCATTCCGAATCACTCATCGAACGCTTGGACAAGTTCCTCAACTATCCGAAATACGACCCGCATGGTGGGCCCATTCCGAACAGCGAGGGCGTATTCCCTGCCCCTACCCGCGTGAAACTGGACGAACTGGAAGTGGGGAAACGCACCAAGGTGATGGGCATTACCGAACATTCGGACGCATTCCTGTCGCACCTCAAAAAATTGGGGCTCGAACTGGGCGTTGCCTTCGCGCTGAAGGACCGCTCCGAATTCGACCGTTCCATTGAAATTGAACTGGAAGGAAAAGTGATCCAGTTGAGTCAGGAAGTGACGAAGAACATCTTCGTTTCTTACAATTCATAAGTAGGAATTAATAATTGATAATTGCCTTGAAATGGAACTATTCGAAACCGCAAAACTCTGGTTCTTAGACCAAAACCCAATGCTGCAAGCCTTGATGGCAACCACCTTCACGTGGTTTATGACCGCAGCTGGTGCTTCGTTGGTGTTCTTCTTCAAGGACATGAACCGACAACTGTTCGATGGTATGCTTGGCTTCACAGGAGGTGTGATGATTGCGGCCAGCTATTGGTCTCTGCTGGCACCGGCCATTGAGATCACCCCCGAAAGCAATCCGGGTGTACCCATCGGGTTTCCTGCGGCCGTAGGGTTTCTGGGTGGAGCGCTGTTCCTGTTCGCGTTGGATAAGGTGCTGCCACACCTCCACATCAATTTTCCCGTTGCCAAAAAAGAAGGGGTCGAAACCAAACTAGACCGAACCCTGCTGCTGGTGTTGGCAATCACGCTGCACAACATTCCCGAAGGATTGGCGGTTGGAGTCGCCTTCGGAGCCATTGCCCACGGCATGGACGGTGCCACCATCGGAGCCGCCATGGCATTGGCCATTGGCATCGGCATTCAGAATTTCCCGGAAGGTTTGGCGGTTTCCATGCCCTTGAGAAGGCAGGGCGTTTCGCGCAGAAAGAGTTTCTATTACGGTCAGCTTTCCGCAGTTGTTGAGCCTATTGCAGGCGTGATCGGTGCGGCTGCCGTCATCTACGCGTTCCCCATTCTGCCTTACGCACTTGCGTTTGCCGCTGGCGCCATGATCTATGTAGTGATAGAAGAGGTGATTCCCGAAACTCAATTGGACAAATATGCCGATACCTCAACCCTCGGTTTCATCGGTGGCTTTATTGTGATGATGGTGCTGGATGTGGCGTTGGGGTGAGGTTGGCTGACTGACGCTATCGGAAACCGCTAGTTTTAGAAGCGGTAGGTGTTTCGGAAATGTACGTTATCGTGATCGGTGGGCTGATACTACTCCAGTCCGACCCGCAGCATCTTGATCAATTGATGTGACTCTTTCAGTTCCAAATATGGATACTTGACCCTGCTGAGAAAAAGGCCATTCGGATGCGAGGGAAACTTCTCTTTCCATTCTTTTCTCCGGTCCAGGATCTCTGCAAACTCATCTAAACTGACCCGACCACTGCCGATCTCAATCAAAAAGTAGATGCATATCCTGATCATTCCTCGTAGAAAGCGATCGCTGGAAATGGTGAAACGCATGCGCCCCTGTTCTTCGTTGACGAACAGTTCGCAATCGGTTATTTTACAGAGGGTATTGGTGTACGACTGCGGTTGCTTGCACAGACCTTTGAAGTCCTTGCTTTCGCGGATAAGTGCCACGGCTTTTCTCATGCGATCGAAATCCAAGGTCACACCATCATAAAAGGCACTGTGACGCATGAGTACGGGGTCTTTGCGCCAATGAATGAAATATTCGTAGGTGCGGGCCACGGCATCATACCGGCAATGTTGATCCTGACTCACTTCTATGACATCAAAAACAGCTATGTCATCCGGCAGGTTCTTGTTCAATCGGAATTTCAGGTCGAACGCGGGAGCTTCATCCAAGTTGATCTGAATGACATATTGACTGGCGTGTACACCCGTATCGGTACGTCCACAACCGTAAGCACTCACTTCAGTTTTGAAGAGCTTAGTAAGTGTGCGCTCCACCACTTCTTGAATGGTGTTCCGGGTGCCTTTCTGCCGCTGCCAACCGTTGTAGTTGCTGCCATCAAACCCCAAGTGTATGAAGTATCGCATCTGCTTAAGATTAAAAAGTGACCTGATCATCGAAGGTAAACCGAGATCCACAAGGATACAGTGGTCCAGCAACAACATCAAGCCAATTCCTGAAAAGCCTACTTTTTCTTCTTTGCGTTGTTGATGCTCTTGCTGCCACGCGTGATGGGCTTCTTATACTTCTTGGCTATTTTGGGACGATAAGAGCCACCTTGGTTGACCTTCTGGTTCTTCTCCTTTTTTTCGTGAAAGGCGCCACCTCCATCCAATGTCAGATCGAAATTCCGAAGTGGGTTCTTGGTGTCCTTAGGCTTGGGGCGCTCTTCGGCAATGAGTTGATCAGATACCTCCACATCGTCAGGCATTTCTTCGAGCGGTATCTCCATGTCCATGAGCATTTCGATGGCCAATTTGGCTTCGGTCTCGTCTTCGGTATAGAATAGAATGGACCTTCCCTCCTGCTCTGCTCTGCCGGTGCGGCCAATGCGATGCATGTAGTTTTCGGGGAATTTCGGAACATCGACATTGATGACATGCGATATCATTTCGAGGTCGAGACCGCGGGCCATCACGTCTGTGGCAATAAGAATGCGCTGCTTGCCTGCATTGAACTGTTCGATGGAACGGATGCGGTAGTTCTGCGATTTGTTGGAGTGAATGACACCCATTTCTCGCCCAAAACTTGGGGTAAGGGCATCGAAAAGCAGGTCGGCCGCCTTTTTGCTCGGCACAAATACCAGCACTTTTCTGAACTCCGCCTTATCGCGAAGCAAACTGGCCAGCAGATTGACCTTTGTATAGAAGTTGGGCACGCGGTAAGCGCTCTGCGAAATATTGTCGAGCGGGGTTCCGCTCATGGCAATTGAAATCCGTTCAGGGGCAATAAAAAACTCATCTATCAGTTCAGAAACCTCATCTGTCATGGTGGCCGAGAACATGATGTTCTGCCTTTTCTCTGGAAGGAGTTCGAAGATGTTCGTGATCTGAAATCTGAATCCGAGGTCGAGCATCACGTCCACTTCATCGATAACCAGTTTCTTGATGCCTTTCAGATTGGCAGCCCGCGAAATGGCCAGATCGTAAAGTCTTCCTGGTGTGCCCACCAGAATGTCCACTCCTTCGGCCAAGGTGTGAGCCTGGGTGTTGATGTTGGTTCCTCCATAAACCCCAACAACCCTTACGCTGAGATACGCAGCATAGAGCTCGATCTGTTCCACCACCTGCAACACCAGTTCGCGGGTCGGCACCAGAATGAGCACTGTGGCATTCAGTTGTTTGCTGAATTTCCATTGCTGCAGAATAGGCATGGCATAGGCCAGGGTCTTGCCGGTTCCCGTTTGGGCAATGCCCACCACATTCTTGCCCGACATGATGACCGGGAATGCCTTTTCCTGAATTGGTGTGGGCTGTTCAAACCTGAGTTCATCGATACCAAGTCGCAGCGATCTGTTCAGGTTCAATTCATCAAACGATTCCATCATTTCTTTATCTGAAGGGGCTTTCGGAAATCGGTTTCCTGCTGGCAAAGCTACGCTAATCAGCGTGTTGGGCACGCTCAAAGCAAGTGTGTGCTGATGGGTAGAAAATTAAACTCCATTTAACGCAATGGTAGATCAAATGTGGTATTCAAATTCAGTTCTATTAACACGCACTGCAGACATTTGGAACTATGGAAGCGATAGAAAACTCTGCTGGAATTGAATATACGGTCGGACTGGTGGACGGTCGCAGAAAATACGGCCTCGTGCTGAGAAGAAAAACTGAGAACGACCAAGTGATTTGGCAGTTTGTTCCGATGAATCGAGTGAAGGACTATTCGCGTTCGAAGGACATCACTCTGGTAGAAATGATTCCCGACTCGATGGTATCGTTCATCGACTGCTATTCTTACTGAAGTCAATCTATTGCCTCATACTTCTCCCGGCAAGGTTCAATACAAGGATAGCTGAGGATCAGATAATCGCCCGAAAGTTCATAGCGTATCTCGAACGTTGCGATACCACAATTATCTGCCGTGACGATCATTTCAGTTTCATCGTAGGTACCCGAACTTCCGGTACCCGAAAGTGAACTCATGGTGCACAGATCTCCGTTTGACGTAACGGTTCCATCGTTGAAGAATTCGATGGTCTTGTCGCTGGTAACGGGCTGAAAGGTTCCACTTCCGTCTCCTGGATCCATGAGTTGCTCGATCAGTTTCCATTCAGTCGTCAATTCTGGTGGATTCTCTTTTTTGCAGGAAGTGATGCAAAGTGCAGAGACTGAAACCAAGAGGATGTAGCGAATGATCATTGAGTTTGATTTAGACGTGCGGAATCACGTTGCACATGCTCAAAATTACTTGATCATCTTGCAATTCGATAAGTTCCGGTTCCACAAAATGAAATGCCCATGCAATATTTACCGAGCAATAAAGTTTGTCGAACAAATTAGCTAGAAATGAAAGATCGTTCCCCACATTGGAAGATACATTTGGCCACTGCTGTGCTGCTAACGACCTTCTTATGCTACATAGACGAAGGCTATTACAATTTCAAGTGGATGTTGGTTTGGGGCAATTGGGTGGTCTTTGCGATCTATGTGGCCATCCTTTGGTTTTTTCAGATGCTCCTATCGCTTCTGTTCAACAGGCTTTTCAATGATCCGTGGCGCACGTGGCTCTCTTCGTTCACTGTTGGTTTGCTGGGCGTGTTGTTCATGATCTATGTTGTATTCAATATTTGAGGAACGTGATAATTAAAGTACCGAAACCGTACTTACGGGACGAGCGTTCGCCTCTGCCGCTCAACGAAACAGTGAGCCGCTACATGCGTTCGAACAAGAGCAAGGACACCAAGCCCGAGATCGTGTTCCGAAAAGCGCTGTGGAAGGCCGGAATTCGAGGCTATCGCTTGCATTGGAAGAAAGCATCCGGTAAACCCGACATCACTTTTCCGGGAAAGAAGGTCGCCATATTCCTCAACGGCTGTTTCTGGCACCGCTGCCCAACTTGCAAGTTATCCATGTCCAAGAACAATTCCGACTTTTGGCTGGCGAAATTCGCACGCAACGTGGATCGCGACCAAGAGAAGATCCATGCCCTGGAGCAAGAAAACTGGAAAGTTCTCGTTATTTGGGAATGCGAAATGAAACACGACCTTTCGGAACAAGTGGAAGGCGTGAACCAATTGTTAATTGCTCATTCTTAATTGAACGTTGATTTGAAGTATCCAGCTAAAATCCTCGTGGCCTGGGCCGAAGCCATAGGAGGCAACAAGCAGTTGCGTGATTGGTTGTTGGCCAGCGAATACAAAGAATTGGGCCTTTATGTCTTTGCGCTCTACCACAACGAAGAGGCCCGCGCATGGTTGATGCAGAACGGATTTCAGCACCTGATGGCAAGCATACATGGCGCAGAGGGCGACAAGAAGGCCATCGTTTGGCTTGTTCAACACGGATTCACGCCTTTGGCCAAGGTTGCCGCGGTGGGCGATGGCGATGAAGGTGCTTTTGATTGGCTGCGCACCAACGGCCACAACGAATTGGCCATGGTGGCCAAGAAGATCGAAGCGGTAAAGGACAGCATTGAGCGCGACAACGAGGACCATCACTCAATCAATAAATACAGCTAATCGGAACGTTTTCGCAAAATTTTGGTTTATGTATCCAAAATCGCACTGCGAACGCTGATGTTAGCGTTCTTTAGGCAGCTATAAATGGAATTCCTTTTCGAACCTTGGCCTTGGTATGTGAGCGGCATCCTGCTCGGATTGCTGGTTCCGGCCATGCTATGGCTTGGTAGCAGTTTTGGAGTTTCCACCAACCTTGATACGATGTGCGGGCTACTTGGCGCACAACGTCTATCGGATCATTTCAAATTTAACCGGAAGGAAAGACTACCGAATCTCATCTTCTTGCTGAGTTCGGTTTTTGGAGGCTACATCGCTTCGCATTTCCTGACCGCTGACGGGTATATGGTGAATATTTCCACGGCCACCATCAACGACCTCAGATCGCTCGGTATGGAACAGAATGTGGGTCTCATGCCTGATCAGCTGTTCAATTGGAGTGCTCTCACCACATTGAACGGTTTCATCTTTTTGGTGATCGGTGGGCTATTGATCGGATTCGGTTCGCGCTATGCAGGCGGTTGCACATCAGGCCATGCTATTTCTGGGCTCAGCGACCTGCAATTGCCATCGCTGCTCGCAACCATCGGATTCTTTGCAGGCGGGCTGGTGTCAAGTCTCATTCTCATTCCACTGATCTTCAACCTATGAGAAATCTGCGGTTCGTGGTGGTGGGTGTGATCTTCGGGATCATCATGGTGAAATCGGAGGCCGTATCGTGGTTCCGTATTCAGGAGATGTTCCACTTCCAGAGTTTTCACATGTACGGCATCATCGGAACTGCCGTCATCGTTGGCATTATCTCATTGCAGGTGCTGAAGCGATTGAAAACCAAGGATTTGGACGGCCAGTCAATTAGACCCAAACCTAAAGATCTGCACATGAAGGCAACGCTGATCGGTGGGTTCATTTTCGGTATTGGTTGGGCGTTCACGGGGTCGTGTCCGGGTCCATTGTTCGTCAATTTTGGTGCGGGCTACACGGTCATGGTGGTGCCGATACTTTCAGCCGTTTTCGGGGCGTTTCTTTACGGATTGCTCAAAAAAAAGCTTCCACACTGACGTGGGATCATTGCTCCACTGTGCACTTCGCTCCGAGGGCACTCCGCAGAGATTTAACCTGTTCGCTGGTAAGCCCCGTGTCCTTCACATGCAGCTCTTTCAGGTTGGGTAATTCGGCCAGTTTCGCGGAAACTGAATTCAAATAGCGGTTGCCGTTCAATCCCAACACCTCCAAGTGCACCAGTTCAACGATACGGTCATCAATAGCCCCCATCTGGTTATAACCCAGCTCAAGGTATTTTAGGTTAGTGAGTTTGAAAACATCATCTGGCACCTTGGTCAGTTTGGGTGAACGGAGGCTCAGATCGAGATAAAGGGCCGTTTCTTCATTCGAAAGCGCATCTTCAAGATTATCGTAAAAACCATCTTCAGTGAAGTAGGCATCAATTCCTTTCATTGCCCCATCCTGCGCTGACGCTGCTGCTGCAAGCAGAACAAACCATCCGAAAACGAGTATCCTGGCCATTTTATCGATGAATCAATGAAATTCAAAGATGAAATTAATCAATTCATCTTACGAAATACCTAGAAATCCCAACCTTTCCTTGAAATCGAATTGAAGGTCTTCGTGCAGATCGGCATAGACATCTTTGATCTTCACCAATTGGCGCTCATACAGATTGAGAAGCACCTTACTGGTCTTGAAATTCAGATTCAGTCTATTCATTTCTTCACAAAAATGAAGCAGAACATCCAATTCTGTTTCGGGCCGTTCAGAATATTTGATGTACTTATTCGCAATGCGAAGCGCGCGTCTGATGCTCTTTTTGGCCAAATAGAACCCCGAAGTGTTGGTAGCCGAAAAAGCCTCTGAAACCTCTTCCTTTATGCGCTGGGCATAGACATCTTCGTCCATAGATTCGAAGAGCAGGTAATTGAGCAGTTCCTTG